>JASFZK010000276.1:0-11290 GCA_045267845.1 Bacteroidota bacterium
ACCTGTTGTAACCACTTCAACCCCTGCTCACCAACACCTTCAAATTCACCTGGCCGGGTACGAGGTTTCCAAATACCTGCTCTAAAAACATTTACCTGGTTAACCATTGCAATTTCATTAGCTGTTTTTAGTAATTGATGTTCGGTTTCGGCACTGCACGGACCTGAAACCACCAATGGCTTACCTTTGGTATCAATCCACTCTTCAAGTGGTAGTATTTTAAGTTTGGGACTCACGCTGCAAAAATAGTAGTTTTTACATCAAACAAATGAAATTGGCATCGAAAATACATCTGTCTGCAAACATCACTTCAATTTACTTGTCACTATTTTTTACCAGATTCATTTCGTCAAGTAAATATCCGGCTCCAGCATATTTATCAACAATAAAGAGGAAATATCTAATATCAATTGAGATGTTACGGCAAACAACAGGATCGTACATTAAGTCGCTCATGGTTCCTTCCCAACAACGATCAAAGTTAACACCAACCAACTCACCATTGGCATTTAATACCGGGCTACCCGAGTTGCCACCTGTTGTATGATTACTTGCAGCAAAACCAACGTGCAATGTACCATCTTTATCTGCGTAAGCTCCATAATCACTATTATCATACAATTCTCTCAATCTATCAGTCACAACGTAATCGTAAATATCCGGATCTTCCTTTTCCATAATTCCATCAAGTGTGGTAAAATGCTTATAATAAACAGCATCTTTTGGTGAATATCCACTCACATTACCATAAGTTACACGCAAAGTGAAATTGGCATCAGGGTAAAAACGGGTATCAGGTTGCATCTCCATTTGAGCCTTCATATAAATACGTTGCAGACTATCTATGGAATTAGTTATCACAACCATCTCGGGCTTAAACGTACTGTTGTAGAGTACCATAAGCTCGCTAAATATAACAAATGCAGGATCCTTTACTAATTTCTTATATTGTTTTGGTTTATAGTTATCAAGAAAAGAAAGCAGCTTATCCTCCCTATCAAAAATCGATTTGGTAAATACATAATTAGTATAAGCTTCATAATTATTTTTGTACTTATTTTGGATTGTATTAAAAAATGCCGGTTTATACTCAGCTTCCATATTTTGGTCGTAAAGTTTGAGCATGGCAGCAGCTACTTCTTCATCAATTGGTTGATGGTAATCCTTAAAAAAACTAGCCGTACCCTTCTTTAATTTTGCTATCTCAATACCAATTGCATCTTCGTTTATTGGTTTAATTTTACTCAATGCAATGAGCTTATTAAATGAACCAGCAAACTTAACAATCTCAATGGCCAACCCGGCTTCTTTAAGGTAATCCATTGCAACCGATATGGGTGTTAACTCGGCATAAAGTAGTTCAAATTCAGGTATCAGATTTACATATTCGGTATTACCCGATGAATTGGCCCAGCTAGTGAATTCAGTTTCAAATTTTTGTTTGGCTTCTATACCTTTCATTCGTTTAACACCACCACTTTCACCAATCATTTTTTTCCAGTAATTAGCTACACGAGCATCCTTTGATGCATACTGAATACGAACTTTAGGGTCTTTTGTTGAATACTTATTAAATATATCAAGTCGCTTTCCGCGAAGCTCAATTTTTTTAGGGTTTCCCACCTCGGTAATCATCTCAACGGCATACGAAGGCAGATACTCATTTGTACGTGCCGGATACCCAAACACGAAAGTAAAATCATCCTCCTGCACACCATCCAACGAAATTGAGAAAAAATATTTCGGTTGATATGGAACATTATCTTCCGAGTATTCAGCAGGATTCCCATCTTTATCAACATAAATCCTAAAAAGTGAAAAATCGCCAGTGTGACGTGGCCACATCCAGTTATCAGTATCGCCACCAAATTTCCCAATATTTGAGGGAGGTGCGCCAACAAGTCTTATATCTTTAAACACCTCGGTAATCATCATATAGTATTGGTTACCTTTAAAAAAAGGCTTAATGGCTGCTTTATACTTTGAGTTTTTCTCAAAGTTAGCAACCATCATTTTCATATTTGCTTTAATCACATTTTTTCTTTCTCTCATTGGCATGCCATCATCAACGCCCATAAGTACGCTATCAGTAACATCCCTCATTTCAATCATCAAGGTTGCAGTAAGTCCTGGATTGGGCAACTCTTCACCCCTATTCATAGCCCAAAATCCGTCTGTCAAATAATCGTTTTCAAGGGTACTATGTTTTTGAATCTGACCAAATCCACAGTGATGATTTGTAAGAAGCAACCCATCTTCCGAAATTATCTCACTTGTACACCCTCTCCCAAAAAGCAAAATGGCATCTTTAAGGCTGCTATGGTTTATTGAATAAATATCTTCGGCAGTAATTTTCAACCCCATTTCCTGCATTTCCTTCTCATTCATTTGCTGGAGCAACATAGGTATCCACATACCTTCGCCTGCCACTAGGGTTATACGTGTAGCTATAACAATAACCAGTACTAGTATGCTTTTTTTAATTTTCATCGGTGCTTATTTTGACTTTCACTTTTCTGCAAAGTTACATAATTTTTATGTGGGCGGCAACCGTACTTTACGTTTAAGTTGTTTCATTCCAATTGTGTTTTTGTAAGTAGTGCGGGTGCTTCCGCCGTCAGCAACCACCTACCAACAAAATCAACAATGCAATTTCAACAAGCTATCACTTCAATTACTGCCGCAGCAATACACTATCAAACACCTTCCTCAAACCACCATAAAGTATATAAACTTTTGGTTCAATATTAAAACTGTTACACCTAATATAACTATAGTACCCATAAGCTAAGAAGCTGTCTAAATTTCGTTATTAGAATTTTAGACAGCTTCTAACACTTGCAAGTTATTATTCTTTATTTTTGCAGACTCAATTAGTTACATAATGCTCACAACTTTAACTGTAATACTTATTTTTTTCTTATCGGTGCAGGTATTCCCTGTGGCAATTGGCATTAATGTTAAAGGTGAGTGGCCTAAGGCAATATTGTTTATTGGCATTTTATCTTTTATTCAAGTACTTACCTATTGGTTGGGTTTAAAGCTTGGAAGCACTTTTATGCAACTAATGGATGGTTTTAAAAGTGCTGTTTTCCTCATTGGGTTTCTCCTTATTGGCATACGAATGCTAATGGAGGTATTCAGCATCCGAAAAGGGCTGAGGTCATATTCAATAGCTAGTGCACAACATGTTATACTTGCATCACTGGCACAAGGTATGAATACATTTTTAGCAGGGCTTTTATTTTATTACTTGGCAGTAGATAGTACATTTACAATTACTTTAATAGCTGCCACAACTGTTGTCATATCCACAATAGGCATTGTACTAAAACCCGAAAAAACTAATCTTGCTCTAGCTTCACTACTCTATGTAATTGGTGGCATTGCAATGATTATCATAAGTATCTACATATCATTTTTTATATTTTAATTTTAGATTGGCATGACATTAAAAAAGCACTTTTTTATTATAACTATATTAATTAGTAATCTAGTTATTAACACAACACTTGCTCAAATACCTGCAGGTTACTACGATGAAGCTCAAGGATTAACAGGCAACGAACTGAAGTTGGCACTTCACAATATAATTGACGATCATCAGGAGTTTTCGTATAATGCTTTACGCGACTATATTCTTAAAAATACCGATGAAGATCCAAACAATAGTAATAATGTAATACTTCTTTACAGTGGCCGATCACAAGACAAAAATACATTTGGTGGCGATCCTAACGAATGGAACCGGGAGCATGTTTGGGCTAAATCTCATGGTGATTTTGGTAATAACCCTCCAGCAGGTACCGATGCGCATCATATTCGCCCAACTGATGTTTCGGTAAATAGTAGCCGTGGTAATCTTGATTTTGACATGGGAGGAAGCCCAGTATCCGAGGCCCCAGGATGCTTTAAAGATGGTGATTCATTTGAGCCACGCGATGCAGTTAAAGGTGATGTTGCCCGTATGATTTTTTATATGGCCACTCGTTATGATGGTAGCGATGGAGTTCCTAATCTTCAAGTGGTTGATCAAGTAAATACATATCCAAATCCTAAACATGGAAAATTATCGCAACTAATACTTTGGAATACACAGGATCCACCTGATGCATTTGAAATGAACCGAAATGATGTAATTTATTATAATTATCAAAATAACAGGAATCCATTTATCGACCATCCTGAGTATGTTGATGAAATTTGGGGCGACCCAAGTAGTGTACAATCATCTGATTTTGTTGATATATCTGTTTATCCTAACCCTGCCGGTAATGTGCTTAATGTTAACACGCATCAAACAAAAGGGCTAAGATTTTCAGTTTATACAGTTTACGGAAATCAATTATTAGAAGGAAATTTATCCTCCACAGTATCAAATATCGATATTGAATTGTTGGCTACCGGAATATATTTCTTGTCCATAACTGATAATTCAAATCAGATGAACAAAAAAATTACATTTATTAAAACATCGAATTAGCAATGAATCAACCAACTATTAGAATTACCAAAGAGTTCAAATTCGAGATGGCTCATGCTTTAAAAGGATATGATGGTTTATGCCGTAATATTCACGGACATTCCTATGAATTATTGGTAACGATTTCGGGGCATCCCATAAGCGATACAAACAGTCCTAAATTGGGTATGGTTATGGATTTTGGCGATTTGAAAAAAATTGTTCGCTCTACAATTGTTGATGTTTATGATCATGCACTTGTTCTAAATAATACTTCGCCAGTTGATTTAACTGATAAGCTCAGTGAGAATTTTGAAAAACTAATTCTTGTTGATTACCAACCCACAAGTGAGTTAATGATTGTTGACTTTGCCCACAAAATAATGGAAAAACTTCCTCAGAATATAAGTTTAAAATACCTTCTGTTGCGCGAAACTGTTACCTCCTATGCCGAATGGTATGCCGAAGATAATTAGTGGCTCTAATAAAACGTCAATAACTGCGTTATTCTTGCATTTAATATCAGTCATTTACAAAAGTAAACTCCTGAATTCTAAATGCTTCGCAAGCCTTGTTCTTAACGCCTTCTTAAAGCCATTTGGAAATATGCAGTTTTCTTATAGACACTAATTAACTAAAAAATGTCAACTCTAGAGGCCATTTTTTACACTTACACCTTATCATAAATACCACCCATCTGTTAAATACCCATTGTTAGGTATTGTTAACTGATTAACTGCAAACTAATTTTGCCGTTAAAAAGTAAACAATAGATGATGAAAAATATTTCTCGTATAATTCTAGTAATAATTGCTCTTTATGGTAGTTCAGCCTTATTCTCGCAAAGCAACGAAAATTTAAATGCAGCTTCAAAACTATTAACAAGCAACAACAACATAACCTTTGGTGGTTACGGACAGATTGATTATAACCAACCAATTAGCAACACCAATATTCAAAATGGGAACCTTGATGTGCATCGCCTTGTATTACTATTTGGCTATCGTTTTAACAATAAGTTTAGCTTTATTTCTGAAATTGAGATTGAACACGTAAAAGAAGTATTTGTTGAACAAGCTTTTTTAGTTTACAACATAAATACTTATGTTCAACTTAGAGGAGGGCTAATGCTGGTTCCCATGGGAATAATAAATGAATACCATGAGCCCACCACCTTTAATGGTGTCGAACGCCCATTAATTGATAAATATATATCGCCCACCACTTGGCGTGAAATTGGTGTAGGTGCTACTGGTAACATCCCTGAAATATCAATGAAATATCAAGTATATTTAATGAATGGCTTTAGTAGCTATAATGGAAATGCACAACTTTCGGGCAAAAATGGCTTGCGGGACTGTAGACAAAAAGGTGCCAAATCAATTATTAATACACCTGTAATAACTGGTAGAGTTGAGTACTTTGGTATTCTAGGACTAAATATTGGTTTATCTGGTTATTATGGAAATACGCAATCATCAGAGTTTAAGGACTTAAGCAAAGACGATTCGTATAATATTACTTCAGCCGATTCGTCCATAGTAAAAGTAAGCATGGTTGGGCTGGATGCTCGTTATCAAAAAAAAGGATTTCAGTTTAGAGTACAAACCTATTACACTAAACTTTCAAACACTCTTGAGTACAATTATTTCACATCTACAAATAACACTCCTAATAATGTTGGAAGTAGTATGTATGGATATTATTTGGAAGCAGGCTACAATATATTCCAATCATTTTCCAAGATAAAAAGTGAGTTAATTACCTTTGTAAGATACTCAGCTTATGATACTCAAAATGAAGTTGCAGCTGATATAATAAAAAACAATGCGTACAATATGCAGATAATTACAGCCGGGTTGGGATGGAAACCAATACCCGGAATAGCAATAAAAGCAGATATACAATTCTTAAAATCACAATTGGATAATGATTATAACAAAGTGTTTAATGCTGGCATAGCAATTTGGTTCTAATCAAATAAATATATGAAAATAAATAAGTACATAATAATTAGTTCACTTTTTTTGTGGGTATTGATGATTAGTTTTACTCAATCGAGCCAAGTCAAAATTCCATACAAAAAAATTGAGAAATCAGTTAAGAGATATCTTAAAGTTCAAGATTTTAGATTGAAGCCAGTTGTTGATTTAGCCAATCAATTATCACAATCCCAATTACTAAAAATACATGATAGCACCTCAAACTATGGCTATATTTATATTAGTCGTGTAAATAGCTGCCGCATGGGTGGATGCTCAATGGCACAACATGATGCCGCAATCGAATTTGAATATTTTGATTACTATTTTATTACAGATACTGTTGGAAATGTGATAAATGTGAAGGTATATAATTACCAGGCAACACACGGGCATCAAATTATGAGCAAGGGTTGGTTAAAACAATTTGTTGGGTTTAATGGAAATCAATCTTTAAACTATGGTAAAGACATTGAGGCTATTTCGGGTGCAACTATTTCTGCAAAATCACTAACTGAAGATATTGAAATGGCACAAGAGTTAATAAAAAACTTTGTGAATAGTGATATCAACTAAGCATTTTTTAGCAGGAAGTCCTTAAGCTTTTTTTAATGAAATTCGTACCAAACGCACTTATTTATTTCACATCTAAGTATGGTTTGCAGCAATGTGATATTGGCTTTTATTTGATACCAGTATTTTCAATTTCTTTTAAAATTTCTTTTTTGTACTTTTTATTTGTGTAGATATAGATAACACCATTTTTATTTCCATGCAGCTTTTTTGATGTCTCATCTTTCATAATATAAACTTTCTCAATCCATTCATTTTTTATATCATCAGCCTTCTTAGATTCTATTTCATAACTTACACTATCAACTATCACAATTACTGTTGGGTTCACGTTTAATGAAATAAATCCTCTATTCTTCAGCTCTTTTGTATTAGAAAAACTCTGTCCTGTAACTGTAATTATAGAAAATAGGAAAATGCAAGCAAGGAGTGTGTTTTTTAACATGTCTCTTTATTTAGTTTAAACTTCATTTGGTTAAATATAGGGTTACTAATCTATTTTTCAAAACTAGTAACTATCTTCTATAATCAATCTTAAAATATGTTAAAGATCAGTAGCTTAACATTTTTCTGAATTGCCTAATACATTGTGTTTTTATGAGCTGAGGTCTTTGGAATTTGCTGCATTGAGTCCCAATGCTCTACAATTTTCCCGTTACTATCAAATCTAAAAAAATCCATTGTAACATATTCATCATTGCCAGGCCAAACCTGATGTGTGTGAAGAGCAACTAATTCTCCCTCTGCAATTACACGAACGAAGTCAATTGACTTATTGGGATATTCTTTTGCCATTCTTTCAAAGTAATCAATAAGCGGTTGAACTCCATCTCCAACTAATGGATTATGTTGAATGTACTCATTCCCAACATATAAATCAGTGGCTTTTTTCGGGTTTCCTTCATAAGCCATTCTATAAAAGGCTACCGCATTTTGTTTATTCTGTTTTAATTTTTCACCCATGGGATTTGTTTTTAAATGTTCGTTAAAGCAGATGCTTTACACAAGTTAAATATTAGACTTTACTTCTTAATTATTTTTCAAGTTAAGATTAATTTTGTTTTTTTCTAATGACTTACTATACAGTACTTTTTATCAAATAAGTTATATTTTTTTAGGCAAACTGTTATTTTGTAGGTGATTCTATAAGTTCTATATATGTATTCCAGTCCCAATCTTTTTTACCATAAAAACAACCGTCATAAGAATATATCATTTTTAAATTAAATGCAATAAATACTAATATTATAATTGAAAAACTTATGATTTTTATAGTTTTCAATTTTCTTATTTCATAGAAACTATATGCTACAGGAATACTGAAAATCGATAAATATTCGACATAGCTTCTTGCACCAAATGAACAACCAAAACTCCATGCCCACCACGATGAAAAAGTATAGGAAATGGTCAAAAATAAAATCAGTATAAAGATTCCGTTTACTTTTTTGTTTCTAATCATTAAAAATAAAGACCCAATGATTAAAAAATAAAATGGAGTGTATAAAAACAATCCATTATTTGGAGATAACCAAGTGTTAAGAAACCTTGGACTTAACCAATTGAAGCCTTCATTATCATACGAATAATTGATAAGTAAACCACTCGTATAATTCCAATATAGAAGTTGAGGTAAAATAATGACAAAGACGCCAAATAAAATAGGGATTAATACTTTATAATTAATTAGTCTTTTAATTCTAGAAAAAATATCTGTTTTATCATTAATATCAAGAAAAAAGAAGGTTGATAAAAATAAAATATTTGTAGGGCGTATCAGAATAATTAATCCCATTAGAAGTCCGAATATCAAACTTTTCCAATATCCATGCTTCTTTAAGTAGTTTGTGATTTGAAGAAAATAAAGAAACATGCAGAACAACGAAAATGAATAGATATGTGACATTCCTGTTTCGTCAATGGAATAATAATAAAGGTTTGTTGCCAAAAATATTGATAATATAGTGAGGAGCGAACTTCTTTTATCAAAGCGAGTATTCAGGAATTTGTACAAAAAAAATAATCCCAAGACCAAATAAAATACAGAAGCCACATTTATACTCCAATGATAAATAGGAGAAAAACCGTTTCTCTCGAAATTTAATGGATCCGCTAATAATTCCGCAAGATAAAAAAACGGTAATTGCATCAAAGCGACACCATAGGTGTATTTTGTAATAACCTTGCCATTTTTCTCGTCTAGTGTAAATCCGTTTCCGGTATTAACATCAATGGAATCAGGGAAATTTTCGGGATTAAAATTAAACTTAAATGCAGCAGGAAGATACACATAATATCCAGCTTTATCTGCCCAGATTTCACTATGATAATTGAAATACCCAGATTTACTATGTCTGTTAAATGTTAAGAACAAAGTAATTCCTAAGAAACATAAAATCCATATAGTATATAAATATTTCGCTTTCATTTTACCTTACTGCTAAATACAATAAATTACCACGCCGCAAGCAGACGGGGTATCAAGAGGAATACATTTTCTTATTCGCCACAAGGAGCGGGGAATAAGACCCTTGAGATCCCTCAGCGTACCTCGGGATCAGTTCAACTAAATATTTTTACTGCACTATCGCTTGTAAAATTATAGTTTCACTGATTTAAATCACAACTACTTACGCCTATTAAATTGCATTACGATAGCATTTCATTAACAGCTGCCAAAATTCCATCGGCATCATAACCACATAAGCGGTGCAGTACCTCAACACTACCATGTTCCACAAATTGGTTGGGCACACCTAATAATTTGATAGCATTACCATAATTATTTTCGTTTTTAAAACTAGACACAACTGTACCAAGCCCTCCAATTACACTACCATCCTCCACAGTTATAATTTGCTTATAGTTACTAAAAACATGATGTAACATTTCCTCATCGATGGGTGATAAAAAACGCATATCAAAATGTCCAGGGAAAATATTTTGTTTTGCTAATTTTTCAATTGCCTCAGTAACAAAATTACCAGCATGTCCGATGCTTAATATTGCAATTTCTTCCCCTTCCTGTATGCATCTTCCCTTACCAATCTCAAGCTTTTCCATTGGTATATTCCAGCTTTTTAAAACACCTCTACTTCTAGGGTATCTTATGGAAAAAGGCCCTTTATTATATGCGGAGGCTGTAAACATCAGGTTGCGTAATTCAATTTCATTCATTGGTGCACTAACTATCATTCCGGGTATGCAATTCATAAATGCCATGTCGAAAACACCATGGTGTGTAGCTCCATCTTCGCCAACTAAACCTGCCCTATCAATACAAAACACAACTGGTAAATTTTGTAATGCAACATCATGAATTACCTGATCGTAAGCCCGTTGTAAAAATGTTGAATATATAGTACACATGGGTTTAAACCCTTCGGCAGCCAAACCGGCCGAAAAAGTAACAGCATGTTGTTCGGCAATGCCAACATCAAAAACTCTGTTGGGAAATTTTTCCATCATTTGAGTAAGTGCCGAACCAGTTGGCATTGCAGGTGTTATGGCAACAATTTTTTCATTGTTTTCTGCAAGTTCCAAAAGTGTACTCCCATAAACTTCCTGATAAGTTGCAGGTAATTTTTCAGTTTTGGTTTTCAATAATTCACCTGTAAGTCTATTAAATTTACCAGGAGCATGATATAAGGTTTGGTCTTCTTCGGCCTTTTTAAAACCCTTGCCTTTTGTGGTTATTACATGAAGTAATTTTGGACCACTAATATTTTGAATTTTAGATAATACTTTAACAAGACTTGGTACATCATGACCATCAACAGGACCAAAATACTTGAAGTTCATTGCTTCAAAAAGATTACTTTTTCGCTTAAACCTCCCTTTTATTTTTGAATTATCACCTTGAGTTTCGTCACTAAAACTATTGGCAATCCCTAAGTCTTTCCACGCCTTATTATTAGCTTTAGCGGCAGTTGAAATTTGAGAAAAATAATCCTTAATAGACCCAACATTTTTATCTATGGAAATATTATTATCGTTTAGTATCACCAAAATATCTGCATTGGTAACTCCGGCATTGTTCATCCCCTCAATTGCCATTCCTCCGGTAAGCGCACCATCACCAATAACAGCAATGTGCTTACGATTTGATTCGCCTTTAAGTTTTGAAGCCTCTGCCATGCCAAGCGCTGCCGATATTGAAGTTGAAGCATGTCCAACGCCAAATGTATCATACTCACTTTCGCTCCGCATGGGAAAACCACCAATGCCTTTATATTGCCTGTTTGTATAAAAAACATCCCTTCGTCCAGTAAGT
>JASFZK010000277.1:0-13415 GCA_045267845.1 Bacteroidota bacterium
TGCTTTGTCAAAATTCAAAACAATTTCTGCTGGGTTTGCAATTGGATTATACGTGCCTAACTTCTCTATAAATCTTCCGTCTCGAGGTGCACGACCATCCGCAACAACGATATGATAAAAAGCACTATGTGTTTTACCATGTCGTGATAATCTAATTTTAGTTGACATAACTAATTAATAATTAAGTTGATAATATATTTTTTTTAAACGGCTGCAAAAGTACAATACATTCTGCAAATAAAAAAGAAAAACCTACTAAATATTTACTTCATTATTATTTAGTTACAACAAACTTCTTTGTAAAAGTATAACCCTTATTATTATTAATTTGCACAAAGTAAATTCCTGTAGTCAAATTATCAGTTTCAACACTAAATATTAACAATTCATTTACTTTTACTTCTTGAAAATGAATAACTTGACCTTGCTGATTTATAATTCTGTACTGTAAATTAGCTTGATTATTCACTTCAATTTTAATGTTAATAATATCAGTAACTGGATTTGGATAAATCTCCATTGATGTTATCATATCATGCGAATTAATATCCGTAACAAGCATATTAGCATAATCTAAGTCAAATGCGAATATTATATCATTTTGAATCATTCCTCCGAGGGTAGCTTCCGATCTAGATCCCATTTGATGAATAAAAAGCCCTCCCGCAATACTATTACTATTACCCAATCCTGCCATATCTATCATGCTTCCTGTTTGCGATTGAGTGGCAATGTCATATTTAATAATCATAGCACCAGTACTATCCTGACTAAATCCCCATAAAAATGGTCCTCCATATGTACTATTGTCAACTGCAAGTCCACTAATACTGTTCATTGTAACTCCTGCTGCATCCCATGATTCAAGAATGTTACCTTGCTTATTCATTTTATAAAATCGTGGAAGCCAGTTCTCAGTTGCCCAAAGTACATCTTCAAATGGGTCATAAGCCATACCCCTTATCCTAAATGAAGTGAAAATTGTGTCAATTACTACTTTATTATCTAAATCTAATACATAAAAATAAAAATCGTTTGGGCTTCCGTAATAATACTGTCCATCATATGCCATATCTCTAACACGCTCAATATTTTGACCAAGACCAGCTATTGTAAATGTATCAATAACATTGCCCGCTTGATCATATTTAGCGAAAAGATCACCAAGCCACTGCGATACATAAATATTTGTGCCATCAGTTTCTACTCCATACTCACCCACAAAGGCTGCACAAGGAAATGTAAACTGAAAATTTAATGTATCTGTCGCCATTGATGCTTCCGTATTAATATTACTATTTGGAGCAATTTCAATGGATTGCTGAGCAAACATGTTTAATCCAATTAAACAAATTACAATTGTGAAAAGTTTTTTCATGATTATTTTTTTTATAAAATTAGGCATTTTATCTGAATTTTTCAGATTCTAATACAAAGGGCTGTAATTATGCCTTTTAGTTGTATGAGCTTTGTAAAAATATTAATCAGGAGTGGTAAATAGATTATATTTGCAGCCATTTTTATATTAACACATATTTCGAATATAATGCTAGTAGACAAGGAAATAAATGAGCTAAAGATATTATTAAACCAAAAGAAAAATATTGTTATTACCGGGCATACTAATCCTGATGGTGATGCAATAGGTTCTACTTTGGCAATGTATCATTATCTAACAAAACTAGGTAATAAAGTTAACATGATGGTTCCTAACCAGTTTCCTGAATACTATAGTTGGCTACCTGATTCGGAAAAGATAATTATATATGAGAGTCAATCTAAACTTTCGCAGAAAGTACTTAAGGAGGCTGATATTGTTTTTTCTCTTGATTACAATGCTTTAAGTAGACTAGGATCACTTACAGAAATTGTTAAAAAAACTACTGCCACACGCATCTTAATAGATCATCATATCGATCCTGAAAGGGAAAGTTTTAATTATTGCCATTCATATACTGACATATCATCAACAGGCGAATTGGTTTATGATTTTATTACAAAACTTGGGGATGAAAAATTGATTGATAAAAAAATTGGAGAAGCTATTTACACATGTATTGTTACTGATACCGGCTCATTTAGCTTTTCGTGTAACCGTCCAAATACTTACATTATTACATCAAAATTAATAACACTTGGCGTAGATGCTGAAAAAATTCATAAACTGATTTATGATACTTATTCAGAAAATAGGCTAAGGTTATTGGGCTTTGCAATTAGTAATCGAATGATCGTTTGGGAGGAACTTCATACTGCCGTTATATATCTAACAAAAAATGATTTAAAAAAATATGACTACCAAGTTGGAGATACTGAAGGTGTTGTTAACTTTCCACTTTCGATGGATAAAGTAAATATGTCAGTTCTTATCACAGAAAAAGATAATAAGTTAAGATTATCATTTCGCTCTAAAGGGAGTTTCTCAGTTAATGATCTGGCTCGTGCTCATTTTAGCGGAGGTGGTCACAGAAATGCTGCTGGAGGGAAAACTTCTGAAAACATGGATGAATTGATTGATAGACTTAAAAATGTTATGAGTGATTGTAAAAAACAATTAGATTATAAAATATCTCTTTAATATGAATCCTTTACTCTTTGTTGTTAGGCTTTTATTTATTTCGATAATATTTGTATCGTGTAACTCAGGTAACAAAACTAATGATGAAAATAAGTCCGAATTAAATAATGCAAAATCTCAAAAAGAGTCTTTAATTAAAGTTAACAAATACCTAGTGGCTGCCGAAAGTGTAGAAATTGAAAATTACATAAGGCGGCATAACCTCAATATGATAGAAACTGGTTCTGGTGTAAAATATCAAATTACAAAGACTGGAACTGGAGAAAAAGCTACAAAAGGAAGAATAGTAGTTTTAAATTATAAAGTTAAATTAATAACAGGTGATGTAATATACTCCTCCGCAGAAAATGGAACAAAGCAGTTTAAAATAGGTTATGGCGGAGTAGAAAGTGGGCTTGAAGAAGCAATATTATTTATGCGAGGCGGTGATGAGGCAATAATTATTATACCTTCGCACCTTGCTTTTGGGCTGTTGGGCGATAACAAAAAGGTTCCGTCAAGATCAACAGTAATTTATGAAATTGAAATAACTAATATTAATTAATAATAAATCTGACAAATGAGAAAAATAGTTTTAGTAATTGTAGTAATATTTATGGCCGTAGGGTCTGTATTTGTATCCTGCCAATCGGATAATGATAAATTTAAGGATTATAAAACATCCGATGGACTTGTATATAAATTTCATAAAACGGGTGGTAACTCCGTTACTCCAAAATTAGGCGATTATATCACAATTGATATGGTTTATGGTACTGAAGATACCGTTATGTTTGATAGCCGAACCCTACCACAAGTAATGAAAATGCCAATGACGGAGCCTACATTTAAAGGTGATGTTTATGATGCACTATCAATTATGCATGTTGGTGATAGCGCTACTTTTGTAATGAATACGGACTCTGTATTTATGAAATTATTCAAAATGAATATGTTACCACCAGAACTAGATTCAGTTGAGTTTTTATATTTTCATTTAAAACTTAATAAAATTGAAACATTAGAAGAGGTTAAAGCTGCACAAGAGATAGAATTAAAGCAACTAGAGAATGATGAAACTCAATTGAGAAATGATTACCTAGCAGATAATTACCCTGATGCTTTACCAATTGCAAGTGGCTTGTATATAATTGATACAAAAGAAGGTAAAGGTAGTACTCCTCAAAAAGGACAAACTGTAAAAGTACATTACAAGGGTATGTTTTTAGATGGTAAAGTTTTTGATAGTTCTTTAGATCGTGGTGACCCAATTGAGTTTGTACTTGGCGAAGGTAGAGTTATTAAAGGCTGGGATGAAGGAATTGGTATGATGAGAGAAGGTGGAAAAGCCGTATTTGTTATCCCATCTGATCTTGCTTACGGACCAAGAGGTGGTGGTTCTATACCTCCTTTTTCTACTTTAGTATTTGAAGTAGAACTTGTTGACATTAAATAGTAATTAAACAATTATAGATAAGTTTTAATATTTTCCCGATTCTGGAAACTTTCGGAATCGGGATTTTATTTGTTCTTTTGTTAAGTTTGTATTAGATGTTGCAATTTTATAATTGTTACTAGTAATAATGCTCTTGATAAATTTAAAATAATTAATTAGCCATGAAGAATATTTTTATTTCAATTTCAACTTTATTATTACTTGTTTCAGTAATCTATTCCTGCTCTGATGATAAATCTAGTGGCTTTACTACAGCTGAAAATGGAACCTACTATAAAGTTCATTATAGAGGTAATGATTCTACAAAAGCTGTGGAATCTGAAATGGTTACTGTGAATTTGTCATACAGATTGGAGGACAGTGTTATTTTCAATAGCAAAACACTTATTGACCCCATGAAATTCCCTGTAATTAAACCAATGTTTCAGGGTGACCTTTATGATGCTCTTACATTAATGGGAACAGGAGATTCTATCACAGTTGGTGTTGTGGCTGACTCATTTTTTATAAAGACAGCCAATCTTTCAGAATTACCTAGTTACGTTGAAGCAGGAAGCAACCTATATTACGATATAAAATTATTGAGGCATATTTCGAATACTGACTTTCAATCCGAAATGACTAAAAAACGCCAATTGGATGGAAGAAAGGAAAAGGCAACACTACAAAACTATTTGAATACCAATAAAATAACAACTGATCCAACAGCTTCGGGACTTTATTTTATTTCCATAAAAGAGGGTAGGGGGCAAAAACCAGATACTGGAAGTATGTGTCAGGTATTTCTATCGGTTAAACAACTAAATGGAGAAGAGTTATTTAGCAATTTTGGAGATAGAGCTTTAGATATTGAGTATGGCAAAAATTTTGATACTAAAGGTTTTATGGAGGGTTTAGGAATGCTTAAACCAGGTGGAATTGCTCAATTTATAGTTCCTTCATGGATTGGTGTAGGAAGTATGGGCATGGAAACAGTTGCACCATTTACAACCTTAATATATGATGTAAAGTTGGAGGCCATAAGAACACTTGACGAGGTAAAAAAAGACAGAGAGGGATATCAAAAAAAAAAGCTAGTTGAAAATACTAAATTAAAAGAAGAAGAGCCAGCCAAAATTAGTAACTATATAAAAAAGAATAATATTTCCATAGAGCCCCTTGAATCGGGTTTATATATTAAAGAACTTATTGCAGGCACTGGTGACTACGCAGTTGATGGAAATACAGTTACAGTTGAATATGTGCATTACAATCTCGATAACGAAGTTATACAGTCGTCATACGACGATAATACTCCATTTACATATACAGTTGGTACAGCCGCAGTTATTCCGGGTTGGGAAGAAGCTGTAACACGTATGAAAAAAGGAGGTAAAACATGGATGCTAATTCCATCAAAAATTGGTTGGGGAGCTCAAGAACGAACAAAAGAAATTAAACCATACACACCGTTAATTTTTGAAATTGAGCTCATTGATATTAAAAAATAAAATATTCTAAGACGCATTCACATCAATTTCATTCTATTGAATTAGTTTTATACTGACTAACTAAGATTCCTAACAGGATTAACAATTGTTTAATACAACCTATTTCAAGTTTCTATTACTGTCACACTATTGTCCTATAATATATATTATGTTAAATAGGATTATGAATATAAAAGGGAAAGAGTATATTACCTCCTTCCCTATATTAAATTAAATTCTTTAATCAGCCATAAGCTCTTTAAGCTTATCATTCATTTTCAAATTAGCATAGGCCTCTTTAAGGGCCCCTTTAACAACAACATCATCAGGACTTAATTCATGTGATTTCTCAAGATACGGTAGCGCTAAATATAAATCTGCATCAGCAGCACCCTTTAATCTTTCATATTTCTCAGCTTCTTCATAAGGTAAATTGTTGGCCTCTGTATATAATTTAGATGCTCTGTTAACATATATGGCACCGAGATTAAATATTGCATCTGAAAAATCAGGATTAATTTCAATGGCATCTTTATAACTTTGAATTGCATTATCAATTTCACCGATATTCTCATAAGTTTGCCCAAGAACTCTGTACAAATTTGCATTTTCTGGGTCGCTATCAATTGCTGATTTCAAACTATTTATAAGTTTATCATTATTACCAGTTTCTAAATATAATTGGGCTTCTTCTAATTGAAGGCTACCTTCATTTGGAAAAAACTCTCTTCCTTGTTCAAGTATACTAAATGCTTTAAGAGTATCACCCATTTGCTTTTCTGCTCTTGCATAAAATAAATATACTCTAGGATCTTTAAATTGAACATCAACACACTTTGCTAAATATTCTGCAGCTACCTCAGGATTTTCTGAATACACTCCACTCATACCAACGTTAAATGCAGCAATAGTATCAAATCTATCATCCATTTGAGCAATTTCAAATGCCTGTTTAAAATTCACTAATGCTATTTCAAAGTCAGAATTTTGAAAACCATCTGCGCCTTTTTGATAAAATATATTTGTAAGGTTCAGTAAATAAGACGCTGTTTCTCCCTGAAATTCACCTTTTGTATCTAACTCTTTTGATTTTTTAAATGACTCAACGGAAATCTCAGCTGCATTTGGTGAAAGAGCGTTTACTTCCGGTAATGTATCTTTGGAAATATTATAATAAATAATACCCCTATACAACCATGTTTTTGCATCATTTTCAGTTTTAACATGCTTAACTGCCTCATCTATTGCTTCTTTGGCTTTGTCGTACTGCTCATTTTTATTATACATGTACGCACTGGTACGCTTGTTTTTTTGCGCAAAACCACCAAAGCTAATGAGTATGCTAAGGCTCAATAAGATAAGTAACTTTTTCATTTTTTTGTTTTTTAATTTGTGGACAAATAAGTAATTACAAAATTTGTGCCGAATATTATTTGATTTTAGTTATTGATTTTATTCCTTAGAATTAAATAAAAATTACATCGATAGACGCGAATTAAACATTTTCTGTATTATTGTCTACATCGTTATTCTCAGTATCTTGATCCTCGTTTGAGTTATTGATATTACCATCCTCATTCTCTATTTCATTGAGTTCCATATCTTCATCTGGATCAATATCAATCTTTGCCACAGCTGCAATTTCATCACCATCATCAATTCTGATTAGCCTCACTCCTTGCGTTGCTCTTCCCATTACACGTAAATCCCTAACTGCCATTCGAATAGCAATTCCAGATTTATTAATAATCATCAAATCATCATTATCGGTAACATTTTTAATCGATATGAGCTTACCAGTTTTATCGGTGATATTCAAGGTTTTAACTCCCTTACCTCCCCTATTAGTAATACGATAATCATCAATTTCTGAACGCTTACCATAGCCTTTTTCTGACACAACAAGAATTGTATAATCTGAACTTTCAACACAAATCATTCCTATCACTTCGTCCTTTTCATGAGCAAGTCTAATTCCTCGTACACCGGCAGCATTACGGCCCATCGACCTTACTTTATGCTCATTAAATCTAATGGTTTTACCAGATTTAAGTGCCATAAGCACATCATTTTCACCATTAGTTAATCTTGCTACAAGTAACTCATCACCTTCGCGAATAGTAATTGCATTTATTCCATTTTGACGTGGACGTGAATACTGTTCGAGTGATGTCTTTTTAATAACACCTTTTTTTGTTGCCAAAACAATAAAGTTATTATTTATATAATCTTCATCCTTAAGATCTTTGGTGTTAATTACAGCCTTTACCTTATCATCAGGACTAATATTAATAAGATTCTGTATTGCTCTTCCTTTGGAAGTTTTGCTACCTTCAGGGATTTCAAATACTCTCATCCAAAATACTTTTCCTTTTTCTGTAAAGAAAAGCATGTAATTATGATTTGTAGCTACAAATAAATGCTCAAGGAAATCTTCATTACGAGTAGTGCTACCTTTTGAACCACGGCCTCCCCTTTTCTGTTGACGATATTCAGTTAAAGGAGTACGTTTAATATATCCCATATGAGAAATAGTAATTATTACTTTTTCGTCAGGAATAAGATCTTCCATACTAATATCCTCAGCAGTATATACTATTTGCGACTTTCTTTCGTCTCCATATTTATCTCGAATGGCTATTAATTCATTTCTAATAATTTCCATTCTCATTTCAAAACTCGCCAGAATAGCCTTTAAATCAGCTATTAATATTTGTAACTCATCATAATCTCTTTTAATTTTATCACGTTCAAGACCAGTTAACTTTTGCAACCTCATATCGAGTATTGCCCTGGCTTGTAGCTCTGAGAGGCTAAATGTGTTTATCAATCCATTTCTGGCTTCTTCAGGTGTTTGTGATGCTCTAATAAGCTTAATAATTTGATCTAAATTATCAAGAGCTATAAGTAAGCCTTCTAATATGTGTGATTTCTTTTCGGCTTCTTTAAGATCATATTGTGTTCTACGAGTAACAACTTCATGTCGATGCTCAACGAAATAATGAATCAGTTCTTTCAGGTTTAACGTCCTTGGCCGTCCTTTAACCAATGCAACATTGTTCACACTAAATGAGCTTTGTAAAGCAGTTAGTTGATATAATTTATTGATTACGATGTTAGGAATAGCGTCACGTTTTAAATCATATACGATTCGCATTCCATTTCTGTCTGATTCATCATTAATATCAGATATACCATCAATCTTTTTATCATTAATAAGATCCGCAGTTTTACGAATCATTTCAGCTTTATTAACTTGGTAAGGTACTGATGTGGCAATTAACCGTTCGCGACCCGTTGATGTTTCTTCGATGGCAATTTCTCCACGCATCATTACACGTCCTCGACCAGTTTCAAAAGCGTTTATTACACCCTCGTAACCATATATAATACATCCTGTTGGAAAATCAGGAGCTTGTACAATCTTAATTAAGTCGCCTATCTCTATTTCATTATTTTCAATGTATGCAAGTGTGGCATCAATAACCTGTGTGAGGTTATGCGGCGCCATATTTGTAGCCATACCCACAGCAATACCAGATGCACCGTTAACTAACAAGTTAGGAAACTGCGCAGGTAATACAATTGGTTCTTTTAACGAATCATCAAAGTTAAGTTGATGGTCAACAGTATCTTTATCAATATCAACCAGCATTTCTTCAGCGATCTTCCTAAGTCTAACCTCAGTATATCGCATGGCTGCAGGGTTATCTCCATCAATGGAGCCAAAGTTACCTTGGCCTTGTACCAAAGGGTACCTTAACGACCAATCCTGTGCCATTCGTACCATTGAGTCGTAAACCGATGTGTCACCATGAGGATGATACTTACCGAGCACCTCCCCTACAATTCTTGCAGATTTTTTATATGGTCGATTAGAATAAACACCAATTTCATGCATACCAAATAACACTCGCCTATGAACAGGTTTTAACCCATCTCTCACATCAGGCAATGCCCTCGAAACTATAACCGACATCGAATAATCGATGTAAGCTGATTTCATTTGATTTTCAATATTTACTTTTACTATTTTCTCGCCTTCGAATACATTTCCCATGTAAAAATTACTTAATTAATTCGTATTAAAAAAACATGCAAAAATACAAATTTATACGATGCATATAACAGATTTTAGTGTTTTAAATTACTTCTTTCATTATTAAATAAGTTGGTTAAGCCCTTTTGCTTCTATGTTAATTTTTAGATGATAGATTTATCTTGTTTCTATTTTTAACTACACAACACATATATACCTCACTATCAATACTATAAATGATAATAAATTTAAAATCACAAGCGTGTCTTCATAAATATATACAACTAGCCATTTAAATGGCACATACTTTATTATACAATTATTTATAGGTAATATAATTAAGGTGTAACTACTTCACTTATGGAAAAATATTCCTGTATTTGTGGTCCAATCATTCCTAAATATATTATACCGTAGGTGGCAGGCTATTTTGTAACCCTAAATTAGTAGTTTGTCTTACAGATCCAATTAATATTATCACCTCTTGTGGTTTTGAATACAATATGCAAAACAAAATACAGAATAAAAAATTGGTGCAAAATGGACAACCATATTTTAAAATATCATATTGATATTTAATGCATGTGTATATTATATGAAGATATTCACATGATATAAATCATAACTTTATTCAATAATAATTGTTTATGTATGATTAATGTCATAGTTTAGCAGCCTTAAAAGTATATTTGAAAATATTTAAGATAATGAGAACTGAAATTACAGATATTAATATTTTGTTAAACTTAAATTAATTATTATGATGTTATTTACAAAACGTTTAATGATGTTAAGTATGGCTCTACTGATGATAGGGTTTGTACCACAGCAACTAAACGCGCAGCAAACACTTGATGATGTTAAAAAGGAACGAGGCCTTGATGATGCCGACATCCTTGCAGCTGCAAAAACATTTATGCCACGAGGCGGCCGTGATGAATACTTTGGCTTTATTGGTACGGGTAACTCCGGAACCATGATAGTTTATGGTATCCCATCCATGCGTATTTATAAATACGTTGGTGTTTTTTCACCTGAACCATGGCAAGGCTACGGTTTTGATGATGAAAGTACACTTATGTTAAAAAAGGGGTCGCTTGATAACAAGCTGTACAAGTATGGTGATATGCGTTATCCTGCCCTTGCCGAAACTGATGGCAAATTTAATGGTAAGTACCTGTTTTATTCAGATGGTGCTAACTCTCGAATTGCTTTACTAGGTTTAGATGACTTTGAAACAAAGCAGGTGCTAATGCATCCATTGTTTGTAAGTGTTTATCCTGGTGTTGCTGTTACACAAAATACTGAATATGTAATTCAATCAAGCCAATTTCCTGTTCCATGGAACGGTGAAGCTGGTGAAGATTATATGGAATTTGATTCCAAGAAGAAGAGTGGTATAACATTCTGGAAATTTGTTGAAGACAAAGGAGCAACTGCATCAGGTCACCACATGGGACGTATGATTAAAGAAGAATCCTTTACACTAGAACTACCTGCTTACACATTGGATTATTTTGATGCTGGTAAATTAAGTAGTGATGGTTACCTCGTAGGCTTAGCTTCATTTGGTGATTATAACTATGTGTACGTTGTTGATTATAACAAACTTTCAACTTTAAAAACAAGACAAGTTAACAACTTTGGTGTTGTTGACCTAAGCACAGCTACAGATGCTAATGCAGTTGCAATGATTCAACTTCCAGGCGTAGCAAAAAGCGTTAAAGTTGATCCAACTGGAAAATATTTCATCACTGCAGGTGATGAAACTTTCGTATTTGATTTTGCAAAAGTTAAAACTGCTTTTGATAATAAGACATACGTAGCCGATAGAGCTACAGGTGACATTCCAATTATGGCTGCCGATGATGTTAAGCATGGTTCTATTAAACTAGGTAATAACGTTATTGACGTTGCATTTGAATATCGTCCTGGTGTTGCATATTCTTCAGTTTACGATGACAAAAAAGTTGTTCGTTGGAATTACGAAACAATGAAAAAAGAAGATGAGCTTAAACTTACCTTCAAGCCAGGTCAGTTAATGATTCCTCAGGGATCATCTGTTGAGCCTCATTCAAATTATCTAACTGTTGTTGATAAACAAGGTTTATATGATAATCAAATTGAAATTGGACCAGTTCGTCCGAGTTACCAACACCTTATAGATATATCTACTGATAATATGTTGGACATATATACAATGAGTATTCCTCAGGCTAATATTTATGGTTCACAAGCTGTGTTAAGAACAGTTATTAAACCTATTATTCGTTACCCACTTGGTACAAATACCCGTACAGGTGAGATTTCAAGATACAAAACTGTTGCCGGTAAAGAGAAAATTGAACGTGAAGGAAACAGAGTACATATTTTTGGTACTATGATTCGCTCACATATTACTCCCGAAATTGTTGAGGTTAATGAAGGTGACGTAGTTACCTTCCACCTAACTAATCTGGAACGTGCCGAAGATGAAACTCATGGATTTACAGTTGATACTTATGGAATACATGGTAGCTTCGAGCCAGGCAAAACAGCTTCATTAACATTTACTGCCGACCGTCCCGGAGTATTCCCTTATTACTGTACTGAGTTTTGTTCAGCACTTCACCTTGAAATGGAAGGAATTCTACTTGTTAAGCCTAAAGGTTATAAAGGTAAAAAAGGTGCTATTGAAATAGTACTAACAAAAGAAGAACTTCTAGGTTATAAGAAAAACTACGAAGATAAACTAGTTGTACTTGCTGCAACACAGGATATTATAAACAGTGTTGTTACTTTCCTAAAAGAGAATAACTATCAGGATTATCCATACGTAAAAGCTCTAGTTATTGATGCCCTCGACCAGCTTGATAAAGCACAACCAGCAAAGGCTAATTACGAAAAATATGCAGCTGAAGGTAAATGGAAAGATGCTTTCCTATGGGCTGAACAATACTGGCAATACCAGGTTAAAACTGCTGATGTTGGACTACGTGCCAAAAAACTTCTCTCAGAGAAAATTAGTGAAGGTAATTAATCAACAGTTAAAAAATATAAACAAATAATATAAAAGGATATGAAAAAATTCAATATAAATATTTCAGGCCACCTTATATTAGCCGTGTTGTTTAGTCTGGCGATTGTCTTTACAACAGGTTGTGGCGAAAATGACACCAAAGCTGGTGATACCGAAATTGGTGCACCACGCGGCGATGAGTCATTTGGAGATGTTGTTAAACGTAGAGGTTTAAACGCAGATGATGTGTTGGCTGCTGCAAAAACATATACTCCCGATAATATAGAAGATGAATATATTACATTAAACTCAGGCGGTCAGGCTGGTAGCATGATTATGTACACTGTGCCATCCATGCGATTGGTAAAATATGTACCTACTGCAGCCCGTCAACCTGAAAATGGTTATGGTTTCAGTAAAGAATCCATGAAAATGATGAAATCGGGATACATTGATGGACAAGAGTTGCTTTGGGGCGACACACATCACCCTGGTTTTTCAGAAACTGATGGAAAATACAACGGGAAATGGGCAGTTATAAATGATAAGGCAAACCCGCGTTGTTACGTAATTGGTCTTAATGACTGGGAACTTAAGCAAATAGTTGTTAACCCTATTTTCCGTAGTAACCATGGTGGATGTTTCTTTACACCTAATTCTGAGTATTTCACAGAAGCTTGTCAGTACCCTGCTCCATTGGACAGAAAGTACTATCCATTAACAGAGTCTAACTTCCAAAAATATTGGAGAGGTGGAATTACTTATTGGAAATTTGACAATGATAAAGGTTTGGTTGATGAAGATGCATCATTTACTCTTGAATTTCCTCCATATACTCAGGATTTAACTGATATGGGTAAGAATGCCAGTGATGGTTGGTCGTTTACAAACTCCTT
>JASFZK010000278.1:0-8269 GCA_045267845.1 Bacteroidota bacterium
ATAATTGGAATTTTACTTCCATACGTATTTTTGTTAACATGGTTTTTCTTTATTGATCATATGCTCGAAAACTCTTTCGTGCTTTTCGACTCATTACAAATTGATTTAGTTCCAATATTTCTTACAAACGCTATTGATATTGTCGTTTCTGTAATTTTACTTGCTTTGGTAATAATTTCAGCATTTGGAATATCTGGTAGGTTATACGAGAAAAATATAAACTTACGTAGAAACCTTATCATTACTTTGTTTTACCTTGTTAGTGCCTTTTTGATTTTACTCTTCTTTTCCAAGTCGCTAATATCAACACTTCTTCTTGCGATTCCATCGACACTAATACTAGGATACTGGCTTAGTAACCTAAAAAAAGAACGTTGGTACAATATATCTCTAATACTTGTTACGTTTCTAATTATTTTAAATCAGTATTTAGATTTGATATTAGATGCTTTTTGAAACTTTTAATTACATGCTAAAAAGTAGCTTTACAGATAAGTACATTGAAGCTGGTTGCGATGAAGCCGGAAGAGGTTGTTTGGCCGGACCCGTTTTTGCGGCAGCAGTAATTTTACCAAAAGACTACGAAAACAAACTGCTTAACGATTCTAAGGTACTTAATGAATCAACACGATATAAACTTAGAACTGAGATTGAAGATGTAGCGTTGGCATGGGCAATTGGGTCATATTCACCAATTGAAATAGATAAAGTCAACATCTTAAACGCCTCTTTTTTTTCAATGCATCGGGCAATAGCAAAACTTTCAATTCAACCCGAATTATTATTAATTGATGGAAATAGATTTAAGCCATACCTCAATATACCCTACGAATGTATAATTAAAGGTGATGGTAAATACTTATCCATTGCAGCAGCCTCAATTCTTGCAAAAACTTATCGTGATGATTATATGATTGCGGCTCATGCAAAACATCCTGAATATCATTGGAATAAAAATAAAGGATATCCAACTCTGCAACATAAAATGGCAATTAAAGAACATGGTATTACCTCTTATCACCGAAAAACATTTAACTATCAGCTTAAGCTTGATATTTAACTTTGTTAACTTTGATCAACACCTTTCATGCTGAGGCTAATTCTTTTTCGCGCAATATCTACCTCAAGTATTTTTACCATCACCTGTTGGTTTATTCGAAGATGCTCAGACGGGTTTGATACAAATTCATCTGCAATCTGACTTTTATGCAACAATGCCGACTCGTGGATTCCCAGATTTACAAACGCACCAAAAGCAGTTAAATTAGTAACAACACCAGCTAATATTGCACCTACCCTAATATCAGAAATATGGCTGATATTATTGTCGTATTTGAATATCTTGAACTTCTTTCGAGGATCCCTTCCAGGTTTTTCAAGTTCTTTAAGAATATCCTGCAAGGTTGATTTTCCAATATCTTCGGTAACAAACTCACTCAAGTCAATTGCCGACCTGAGTTGTGTGTCACCAATTAGTTCATCCAATGAAACTTTACGTTTTTTCGCAATATGAGTAACTATGTAATAATGTTCAGGATGAACAGCGGTTGAGTCAAGAATATTTTTACCATTTTTAATCCTCAAAAAACCAGCTGCTTGCTGAAAAGCTTTCTTGCCAAGACCAGGAACATTTAACAACTCTTCACGAAAAGTAAAATCCTCATTTTGATTTCTGTAATCAACTATTTGTGCTGCTAATTTAGGTCCCAACCCCGAAATAAATGTTAGTAACTCTTTGCTGGCAAGGTTTAAATCAACACCCACTTTATTTACGCACAACTCAACCGTTGATTGTAAATTTTGCTTTAACATTTTCTGGTTAACATCATGTTGATACTGCCCCACTCCAATTGACTTTGCATCTATTTTAACAAGCTCTGATAGCGGATCTTGTAATCTTCTGCCTATGGAAACTGCACCCCTAACGGTGATATCGTATTCAGGAAACTCCTCGCGTGCCACCGATGATGCCGAATAAACCGATGCACCATCTTCATTTACACTTACTGCAATAATATCTTTTTTAAATTTTATTCGTTCAATTAACAACTCAGTCTCTCGTCCGGCCGTACCATTTCCAATGGCAATTGCTTCAATATTATGCGAATCAACCAAGTTACTAATCTTTTTCATTGCCATACTGCTATCCCTTTGCGGTGGATGAGGATAAATTGTATCGTTATGAAGCAGGTTACCATTTTTATCAAGGCATACAAGCTTACAACCTGAGCGAAAACCAGGATCAATTGCCAGAACTCTTTTTTGACCCAAAGGAGAAGCAAGAAGTAACTGCTGTAGATTATCCCCAAACACCTTTATGGATGCCTCATCGGCCTTTTCCTTGAGCTGAGCACGAAGCTCCGTTTCGAGTGATGGAAATATTAATCGCTTCACAGAATCAATAATTGCAAGTTCTTTCTGTTTTGTAGATTCGTTATTGTTTTTTAGTAATCGTGAAGTAAGAAAACTTATGGCTTCTTTTTGGTCTGGGGAAACCTTAACTTTTAAAAAACCTTCTTTCTCACCTCGATACATAGCAAGTATTCGGTGAGATGGAGCTCTTCGGGCAGATTCATTCCAGTCGAACCAGTCTTTAAATTTCTCACCATCAATTTCATTTCCCTTCACACATTTGGAGCTCAGTATACTATCACGTTCAAAAAGCAGACGTATTTTTTGACGTACCCATTGATATTCACTAATCCACTCGGCAATAATATCACGTGCGCCACCAAATGCATCTTCAATACTATCAACACCAAGTTTTGCCGATATATACCTCTGAGCAACTTCATCAACATTCGTCACTGTTTCCGACATTATTATCTTGGCCAAAGGCTCAAGACCCTTATTGCGTGCTTTTACAGCTCTAGTTAGTCTTTTAGGTTTATAGGGCAAGTAAACATCTTCAACTTCGGATATTGTTGTGGATGCAGAAATTTGTCTTTTAAGCTCATCGGTAAGTTCACCAAGTTCTTCCAACGATTTTAATACAGCTTTTTTTCTTTCCTCAAGAAGTATATACTTATTATGAAGTTTTTGAATTTCAATAAGCTGCACATCTGTTAACTCACCAGTTCTCTCCTTACGATATCGTGCGATAAATGGAATAGTAGCACCTCCGTCAAGCAATTCGATGGCATTGTTTATCTGCCAATCAGCAACATTAATTTCTGATGCAATTTTTCTAGCGCTTGATGTCAAAATGGATTTGTATTAGTTGATATTACCAGTTGTGCATTTAGAAAATAATAGAAAGAAGTTGTTTGTTGAATAACAAACATTTGTATGTTTACTTGACTTTCAAACAAATAAATATATGAACAACTTTATACAAAGTTACGAAATTATTCTATATCATTTACAGGAATTGCAAATTAATGCAACACCTTATAAGCAGATTAGACAACTAAAATTAAACAATATCTAACTGGTCGCTATGAATTTTACAACCGAATATATTGGATTAGATAATGAATGTTCTTTTTTAGAAACCCTGATTGATCGAAGCATTTATAACCGACCAAAAAGAAAATTATTCCTTTGATTGAAAAAATCAGATTGCAATTACCTACTCAGTTCAATGAATTTGAAAATTACTATGTTGTTGATTCAATGCCTCTGGAAGTATATAAAACAGCTTGGGCTTCAAGAAATAAGATTTGCAAGGAAGGAGAGTTATGTTTTCCAGATAAGGGCTTTTGTGCTTCTCAAAATCTCTATAATTATGGTTACAAACTTCATGGGGTTTGTTCAGTGTCTGGCGTATTTCAAAGTCTAGGTATAACACCTACTTATATACTTGATATTCATTATCTTAAAAACATCCTATGTCAACTTTCATATTGTGTGTTACTTACGATATGGTATACCTCTTAGCAAGCATTCAGCTTAACCTTTGTGAAATAGCTAATAACAATCAACAAACACCTAACTGAAAGAATCAAACTGACTTTCAAAAACATCCATATCTTTATAAAATCAAGAAAACGTATTGAAACTTTGTTTTCACAACTTTGTAATCAGTTTATGATCCGTAGAAATTATGCGAAATCTCTTGATGGTTTTAGAACCATATACTCTCTAATATTTCTTCACTTACAATGATTTAATACCTCATTAAATTTGTTTTTGATAGATCTATTAATAATCTTAACCGGAATTTACCCTAAGTACACAACGGGTTTAAAAAGTATATATCTAGACGAAAAATTCCGCGCGGTTAAATACAGTTTTTTTTGCTTTATTGCTTTTGAGTTTCAATAATTACCAAATAATACGAAATCAACTAAAAAATTGTTTTCTTTGCACAAGAGTTATTAATTAATTTTAAAGACATGTTTGACACTAACGAATATTTTGACGGTAAAGTAAAGTCACTTGGATTCAAAACCGATACTGATTCAGTAACCATAGGAGTTATGGCTGCTGGCGAGTATGAATTTGGCACATCTACTATTGAATATATGACAGTAACCTCAGGAAAAATGACAGTTCTTTTACCTAGCGAAAAAGAATGGAGAACATACTCCGAGTATGAAACCTTTATTGTTGAGAAAGATACAAAATTTCAAGTAAAAGTTAGCGAATCTACTTCCTACAAGTGCGTCTACAAATAGACTAATTTTTAACCATTCTAAAATAGTGCAGAATTGCATTTATTTAAATTTCATTATTACATTTGCACCCGATATGAAATTATACACATATCGCTTTTAAAATATGGATAAAAGACCACCACGAAGTTCAAAGAACGATGTATTTTTAAGATACAAGCTATGGCTATCAGCCGTTTCAGGGGAAGGTATTATAGGTGAAGGCCAATACGCTTTACTAAGAGCAATTGAAGAAAAGGGCTCGCTTAAAGCTGCTGCCGATGGTTTGCAAACCAGCTACAGAAAAGCCTGGGGTGATATTAAAAAAGCTGAAGAACTGCTTGGTTATGAACTAACTGAAAAACAACGTGGCGGAAAAGATGGTGGCAAATCGGAGCTTACAAATAAGGCTAAAAATTTACTGGAAGCATATGATGCTCTCCATAAAAAAATGGATACAGCCATTGAGGATGCATATGATGAATTTAAAGAGAAAATTAAGTAATAATTATGCGATTCTTCTTAAAACGAATCGCATTTTATTTGTATGCCGATATGCAATTAATTTCATATCGTATTAAACAATAAGAAATTAGACTCAATAGAAAAAATAATATGATAAGATTTGAAGAAGCCTATGATATTGTACTTGGCTCAACTAAATTTAAACTTCAAAATGAAAGAATAAATTTTACTGATTCGCTGGGAAGAATTCTGGCAGAAGATGTTACATCAGATATTAATATGCCGCCCTTTGACAAATCAGCTATGGATGGTTTTGCATGTAGAAGAGAGGATATTGATAATACACTTGAAGTAATTGAAGTTCTTCCCGCGGGTAAAGTTCCAGAGAAAAAAGTTGGTATAAACCAATGTACTAAAATTATGACCGGTGCTATTATTCCTGATGGTGCTGATTGTGTTATAATGGTTGAACACACAAAAGAAGTTGGTGATAATTCTATCAAATTCACATTTGATTTTACGAATAATAATATCTGCTATTTTGCTGAGGATATTAAAAAGAATGATCAGGTTCTTTCCAAAGGAATCGAAATTCAACCACATCATATTGCGGTAATGGCATCTGTAGGCTATACGCAGCCCTTGGTATATAAGCGCCCAACAGTTGGCATTATTTCAACTGGAGATGAATTGGTTGAACCAGAAAATTTTCCGGGTAAATCGCAAATAAGAAATAGTAATGGTCATCAGCTGGTTGCTCAGGTTACCAGAGCTGGTGCAACTCCAAACTATATGGGCATTGCCGAAGATTCAGAGGAAGTAACCTACAACACAATATCAAAAGCACTTAAAGAAAATGATATAGTCCTATTAACAGGAGGTGTTTCAATGGGTGACTTTGATTTTGTTCCTGAAATAATGACAAAGATTGGAGTTGAGATTAAATTTGAGTCACTAGCAGTAAAACCAGGCAAGCCAACAACTTTTGGCACATTTGGCAAGGACAAATTTATTTTCGGATTACCTGGTAATCCGGTTTCGTCATATACACAATTTGAGCTTCTGGTTAAACCATTAATCATGAAGTTAATGGGAAAAACAGAGTTTGCAAAAATTATTAAACTACCCATGGGTAGTGAATATACAAGACGAAAATCATCACGGAAATCATTTATTCCAATAAATATTAAAGATGACGGAAAAGTGTACCCTGTTGAATACCACGGATCTGCACATATTCATTCTTATGTTTTTGCCGATGGGATTACCTCAATTGAAATTGGAAAAGAAAAAATAGAAATAGGAGAGTTAGTTGATGTACGACAAATTTAACAGAAAAATAAACTACTTAAGAATTTCGATTACCGACAGATGTAATTTGAGATGCACATATTGTATGCCCGAAGAAGGGATACAGCTTATGGATCATTCAAAAATTATTTCGTTTGAAGAAATTGTTGATGTTGTAAAGATAAGTGTAGGACTGGGAATTGATAAAGTAAGATTAACAGGAGGAGAACCCTTAGCCAGAAAAGAAATTGTTGAATTGGTTAGAATGATTGCTGAAATACCTGGAATTAAAGATTTTGGCTTAACTACTAATGGCATAACTTTGAAAAAGTATGCTCTTGCACTCAAAAAAGCCGGGTTACATAGAGTTAACATTAGCCTTGATACTCTTAATCCTGAAAGATATCATAGTATTACAAGAGTTGGACACATTGAAGATGTGCTTGAAGGAATTTTTGAAGCAGAAAAAGTTGGCCTTACTCCGGTTAAAATTAATTGTGTTATTAAAAAATCCACACAAGAACCCGATGCAATTGAAGTAGCCGAATTTTGTAAAAAGAATAATTTCCAAGTGAGATATATTCACCAAATGGATTTGAATATGGGGCATTTTTCGGTGGTTGAAGGTGGCGAAGGTGGCGATTGTAAAATTTGTAACCGGCTTAGGTTAACCGCAAATGGGAATGTAAAACCATGCTTGTTTAGTAATCACGAGTATAATATTAGAGAATTTGGGATTGAAGGTGCAATATCTATGGCTCTTAAGCACAAACCAAAATGTGGCAGCACAAATACAAATGGAGCATTTTATAACATTGGAGGTTGAAAAAGCGATGGCGCAAGTGAGTGAAATGGCGAAAAAAGGGACAATACACATTCGAATTCATATTCATTAATCAATTAAATTAAAAAAACTATGAACCTAACATGGCAAGATATATTGATTCATATGAAAATGACTAAAGTTTTCTCTGCGTCTTTGCGTCTTGGCGAGATATACTATAACAAATGAAAAAACTAAGTCATACCAACACCGAAGGAAAAGCAAATATGGTTGATGTTGGATATAAACCAAATCAACTTCGTACTGCTGTGGCAGAAGGGTTTATCAGCTTAAGCAGCGAAACCATTAAACTAATAAGGGAAAATGAAATGAAAAAAGGCGACGTTCTTACAATAGCCGAAATTGCAGGCATTCAGGGAGCGAAGCGAACCAGTGAACTTATACCTCTATGTCACCCCTTACAGTTAACAAAAGTAGATGTTAAAGCTACAATTACTGATAACGGAATTAAGATTAAAGGGTTAGCGCGATGCATTGGGCAAACTGGTGTGGAAATGGAAGCCCTAAATGGGGTTAGCATCGCACTACTTACCATTTACGATATGTGTAAGGCCGTTGATAAAAAAATGATACTTGGTGATATTAAATTAATTGAAAAAACAAAGGAGGATATTTAAACTATGACAATACAATCCATAAAAATACTAAGCACAAACATATCTGAAACAAAAGGAACTGTTAAAAAACCAATTGAGTTTATCGAACTTAATAATAATGGAGTTAAAAATGATGCACATGCAGGTAGCTGGCACCGCCAGGTAAGTATGCTGGGTATCGAAAGTTTTAACAAATTTTCCATAGATGCAGGGCGAAAGATTGAATATGGTGAGTTTGCCGAAAATATTACTACCGAAGGTATGGAGATTTTCAAAACTTCTCCACTCGATAGGTTTCTTAATAAAGATATCGAACTGGAAGTAACACAAATTGGCAAAAAATGCCATGGCGACTCATGCGCAATTTATAAGGAAGTTGGCAATTGTGTAATGCCTAAAGAAGGGATATTTGTTAGAGTTATTCGTGGTGGAATTGTAAAAGAAGGTGTTGAACTCGAATATCATCCTAAAATTTTCAA
>JASFZK010000279.1:0-14001 GCA_045267845.1 Bacteroidota bacterium
AACATTTGATTTTCAACAAGTATTGTTAGATGTTGCCGGGGTCGACACAAGTATTGTTAATTACGAGGGGCGTTGGTGGATATTTTGTGGATTGAAAAACGAACTTCCCAATGAAAAATTATATATTTATTATTCTCATACGTTAACAGGATCTTATAAGCCACATTTGCTGAATCCCGTAAAGGTAGATCCAGCAGGAAGCCGTCCTGCAGGACAATTAATTGTTAATAATAATGTTCTTTACCGGCCTGCTCAACATAGCGTTAACTGGTATGGAGAAAAAATAGATTGGTTTAAAGTTAATAAGCTTACACCTAGAACGTTTAATGAAGAACTTATCGATGAAATTGCTCCACAAAAGCAATGGGAACATAATAAGGGTGTACATACTTTTTCGCAGACATCTAACTTATTAGTAATTGATGCCAAGAAAAGATCATCTGGCTGGTACGCGATATGGGCTGCTTTAGGTTTTTTGTAATCAGTTTAGGTATAATTATAAAAAACAAACAATGAAAGAGCAAAGCCTGAATTTTATATATTGGTTTGCATATTATAATTTGGATTCACCAAGTGTTAGATATCGAGCACAATTTCCATTAGAATTTTTTAAGAAGAAGTACGGAATTAACTCTTACTTAATTATTCCTGGATATTCATTAATTAGAATTATTAAGTTTGTAACTGCCTATTTTTCAGCATTATTTATGCTTAAGAAAGATTCAATAATTGTTATTCAAAGGGTAAACTCAAATTTTGTTTTTTCCAACTTGTTAAAACTTCTGGTTAAAATTCGAAAGAAAGATATGGTATATGACCTTGATGATGCTGATTATTTGGAATATAATCCAAAAACAATCTATTATTTTGCAAAAAGATGCAAGGTAATATCAGCCGGTAGCAAGAAGATAGCTGAACATCTTAGTCAATTTAATACCAGTATTGTGCATACAACTTCGCCAATAGTTGATTTAAATATTGTGAAGAAAAAGAGAAATGAATTATTTACAGTTGGTTGGATAGGAGGATTTGGCGGTGAACATAAGGATAGTATAATTAAGTATGTTTTTCCTGCTTTAAGGGAGATTTCATTTAATTTTAGATTGATTTTATTAGGAGTAATTAATGATAGTGATTCAAAATTTATTACAAATTATTTTAGCACTACCAAGAATATGGAGGTTGTTATTCCGAGAAATATTAATTGGCATAATGAGTTAGATATTCAAAATTGCATTGTTAAATTTGATGTGGGAATTGCAACACTTCTCGATACTGAAATTCAAAGATCAAAATCAGGAATAAAAGCAAAGCAATACATGAATAATGGCATACCTGTAGTAAGTACTGATCTGCCTGAAAATGATTCTGTTATTATAGATGGAGAAAATGGATTCTTCTGTACTAACTCTTTGGATTTTAAAAATAGAATAACTGAATTTTATGAAATGAGTGAAAGGGAATACAATGGTTTTTCTGCAAATGCAAGATATTCAATAAAGAATTTTAATCATGATAGATATTTGTTGGACTTGGTGAAAATAAAAAATAAGATGTAATATTGTTAACAATTATGACATAACATAAAACGTTCTTTATTTTATTATATGTAGTACATTTGGTGCAAGATCAATACGTTTTACTGTAATTTAAAAAGGCTGTAATGTACATAATACTACTATAATGATTGTGTAACTCATATGATTGGAGCAAATATAATACGTACTTTTTTCTCACGAAGTGGTACTGCCGTAATTAATCTTGTGGTTGTTATAATGAGTGCAAGATTATTGGGTGACGTAGGTATGGGGATGATAAGCTTGTTGGTACTTACAGTTACTTTAAATGCCCTCTTTGTGGGTTTGTTTGCTGGGGCAGGTCTGATATATCTAACGCCACGGCATCCTGTTAAAAATCTATTAGTTATTGGGTATTTATGGTCGATAATTGTGTCATTGATAGTTGTATTTATATTTCAGTACTTTGCTTTATTTCCAGCATATTTTGGTAATCATGTTTACTTATTGGTTATTATTAATTCGTTTGGCAATATAAATATGTATATACTCTTAGGAAGACAAAGGATTAAAGCTCATAATATAATTACATTTATTCAGTCTTTACTACTACTTTTAACTATACTTTTTCAGTTTTATATAATTAGTTTTGTTGAAGTAGAAGCATATTTATGGGCATTATATGTATCATTTGCTTTTGTTTGGTTAAGTTCAACAATTGTTATGCTTAATTCAATGTCTAATAGCAACCAAAAAAGTTTTAAAGAAACGCTTAAGCACACCTATAATTATTCATTAGTACTTCAAACAGGTAGCGGTGTTCAGTTGCTAAATAACAGACTTTCGTACTATATTATTGATTATTTTCTTGGAACAGCAATGTTAGGGCGTTTTTCGGTAGCAGTACAGGTTGCTGAAGGTATCTTGATTCTTGCAAAAAGTTTTGGTTTAGTACTTTATTCAAGTGCTTCAAATATTGATAATATAAAGCAAGCAATAAAAACTAGTATTCCTCTATTTAAGATTACTGCTTATGCAACAATTGTAGCAACAGTCGTAATATTACTATTACCTTCTGATTTCTTTAGTTCTTTATTTGGTAAAGATTTTTCTCATATTCATGAGATATTGTTGTTTTTAGCACCTGGAATAGTTTTTGTCTCTGCCACAATGCTTTTTAGCTCGTTTTTTGCAGGTGTTGGAATGATAAAAATTAATACTCAGGGAAGTGTAGTTGGCCTAATGTCAACGCTGTTGCTTTCTATTTGGATGATTTATTACTTTGGTTTAGTAGGTGCAGCTATTGCAACTAGTTTATCGTACCTGTCGAGCTTAGTATATGCTCAATATCATTTTAAAAAGGTAAGTGGATTTGGGTTGATTATATACAAAGTATCGGTTTCTGATTTTCAGCAGATTAAATTACTTCTTAAGGGGCTTTTCAGCAAAAAGTAATAGATTGAAAGTAAAGTCGAAATCATCACGATTTTTCTTGTCTACTAGATAAATTATAAACCCTGATATTGAAATAATTGGAAGAAATATCAGGTAGGTGAGGAATACAAAGCTTCTGAAAAACTTGCCAAATAGGGTAGAGGCACTTTTAATTCTCTCAGGATAACTTCTGCCACGCCTGCTTATTAATGAGAACATTAAACTTTTGAATCCACCAAAGCTCTCTGATTTTAAAACATTTAATCCTGCCTCCTTGGCAAATCTCTCCAGCTGTTGTATTGAGTACCGTGCCTTGTCTGATTTACTCCATGTGGGATATAGGAAATCTGTGGTAAGTAGTAGCTTTCCGCCTGGTATTAATATACGATCAGTTTCTTTAAAAAATAACTCGGGCTTTTGTATTACGCTTAACACTTGAAAACAAAGTATGCCATCGGCACTATTATCATCAAATGGTAGAGTTGACGCATCTTCAATCCATACGTCTGTATATTGATCTACATCATCCAGCTTATCTTTGTAATGTTTTTTGGTATTCGTTGCTATGTATTTTGATGCAGATTTAAAAAGTTTGCGATATGGCTGATCACCTGCTCCCACATCAATAACCTTTCCTTTAAAATATGATTCGTAGCGGTTAATTTTCTCACGCATCATTTTCCCATGGATCGCAAATTCAAATAGCTGTATATATTTTTCAACCCATTTTAGCATTGCTCAAAAGTAAATAAATTTGGGATTAGTTTGATTTGTTGTTTCTGAATTGTAATTTTACCTTTTTCCAAAGTTTTAAACTTTGGAAAAAGGTAAAATTACAATAAATGGACCCTTTACTACCAGAACAAATATATCATATTTATAACCATTCAAATGGTAATGACTTATTATTTAAGGATGATAAAAATTATGTTTTCTTTTTGGCAAGATTTAGGAAGTTTATATCACCTGTGGCAGATACATTTACATATTGTTTAATGCCTAACCATTTTCATGTTATAGTACAGATAAAAAAAGAAGCAGATATTATATTAGAGTTCAATGGCAAAAATGCAAAGGAAAAATATGATAAGTTAGAGTTGCAATCCGAAAAGGAAAAATTTGTATCACTTTATGTTAGTAAGCAGTTTTCAAACTTGTTTAGTTCATATACGCAGGCTTTCAATAAAATGTATGATAGAATGGGAAGTTTGTTTATGAAAAACTTTAAACGTATAAGGGTTGATGATGATGACTATTTTTTGAATTTAATAAAATATATCCATCTAAATCCAGTTAGTCATAATTTTGCCCAAAAACCAGAAGATTGGAAATACTCATCATATAATTCTATTTTGTCAAGTAAGTCAACATTGGTAAAAAGAAGTGAAGTAATAGATTTATTCGGAGATGTTGAGAATTTTAGGTTTTGTCATTTGGAAGAATTATAACTTTTCCAAAGTTTAAAACTTTGGAAAAGTTATTTATCCCTCAAACAAAAAAATCCCAGTCTCATAGGAAACTGGGATTTATAATAGAATATTAAGTTTTATAACTTAGGACCAGCCGCAACTAACTTTTGGCCCTCTTCGTTATCAGTATACTGCTCAAAGTTTTTGATGAATAAAACTGCTAAATCTTTAGCTTTCTTATCCCACTCAGAAGGATCAGCATAAGTATCACGAGGATCCAAAATTTTAGGATCAACACCTGGTAGTTCAGTTGGAACTTCTAGATTGAAAATAGGCATAAATTTAGTAGGCGCTTTTTCAATTGATCCATCAAGAATAGCATCAATAATTCCTCTGGTATCTTTTATTGAAATACGTTTTCCAGTACCATTCCATCCTGTGTTAACAAGATATGCTTCGGCATTATTAGCTTCCATTTTTTTAATTAATTCCTGACCATATCTGGTTGGGTGTAATGTTAAAAAGGCAGCACCAAAACATGCTGAAAAAGTAGGAACTGGTTTGGTAACACCAACCTCAGTACCAGCTAATTTAGCTGTAAATCCTGATAGGAAGTGGTATTTAGTTTGTTCAGGAGTAAGCTTCGAAACAGGAGGCATAACTCCAAATGCATCAGCAGTAAGGAAAATAACTTTGGTTGCAGGACCAGCTTTTGAAACTGGCTTTACAATGTTATCAATGTGGTAAATAGGATAAGAAACCCTTGTATTTTGAGTTACTGAACCATCTTCGAAATCAATTGTACCTTCAGCATCTAGTGTAACATTTTCAAGTAATGCATCTTTTCTGATTGCACTAAAAATTTCTGGCTCACTTTCTTTGTCAAGATTAATGGTTTTTGCGTAGCATCCACCTTCAAAGTTAAAAATACCGTCATCATCCCAGCCATGCTCATCGTCACCAATTAACGCACGTTTTGGATCTGTAGAAAGAGTAGTTTTTCCTGTTCCTGACAAGCCAAAGAAAATTGCTGTTTCACCATCTTTACCAACATTTGCAGAACAGTGCATTGCAGCCATTCCGTTGAGAGGTAGATAGAAATTCATGATTGAGAAAATACCTTTTTTCATTTCGCCACCGTACCAGCTACCACCAACAACTGCACGTCCTTTGGTCATGTTAAACACAACAAAGTTTTCTGAATTAAACGGAACACCATCGGTACGCTTCATCGATTTCCAATCAGGATTGTTAGTTTTTGCAGCATTAAGCATTACAAAATCAGGCTCATATGTTTCAAGCTCTTTATCAGTTGGGCGGATAAACATATTTTTTACGAAGTGTGCTTGCCATGCAACTTCCATGATAAAACGAACTTTAATTCTCGAATCAGGGTTTGCTCCTGCGTATCCATCAACAACATAAAGTTTTTTGCCCGAAAGTTGATTAGCTCCTAGATCATAACAATGTTGCCAAGTTGCTTCGTCAACAGGTTTGTTGTCTGAAGATTTTGCTTGCTCGGACCACCAAACAGTATCTTTTGTTTTGTCATCAAGAACAATATACTTGTCCTTAGGTGAGCGTCCTGTGAATTTGCCAGTCATAACATTAACTGCTCCAAGGTTACTTAACTGACCTTTTTCAAAGCCTTCAAGTTCAGGACTTAACTCATCCTCATAAAGTTTTTCGTATGAAGGATTGTAAATAATTTCTTTTACGTCGGTAATTCCGTAACCAGCTAAATCAGCTTCAATCTTATTCAAATCTATATTCATAATAATTATTTTGGTATTAATTTATTAGTTTAATTGGCTGCAAATTACTAAATTATTTTACTGATGACTATCTAAAAGCTTGTTTTTTTACCCTTTATTATGTTGTTAACTTATGCACTAAAAATCGTTTTGTAAATTTATAACTACCAGAAAAACAGTATTATATGATTATGGATATAATGGACTGGATTAACGATTTATATTTCCATTCTTTATTTATAATAAATACAATATAAATAGTAGGCTATTTGTGCTTCGATAATTGATTTTTGTTGTGACAAACATCATGTTTGTGGCGTAACAATCGATTGCAATACATAAAAATGGTAGAGTCGATATCAGAATGGTTATTGAAAATTGTTTTGTGGAAAGGATTGCAATGTTAGCTTGGTGAAATACCGGTGATTTTTATGTTGGCAGGCGGAGGCGAGCAGAGTGAGCCCCCGCACTGCTTACAAAAAAACAATCGGAATGAAGTAATACCAACTATAACCCCAAATTACCAATATAAATCGTTTTTTTTTACCTTTATTTTCGTTAGAAAAATATTTCCATAGCTGCGGCTATTCAAATACTTTCTGCCTAAATAAAGGAAAAAATAATTCAATTTATTTTTCGGTAATATGGAATTATAATTGATATAACTATAAATGAAAAGCCTGGTTAACTGCCGGAATATTTTCATGCAGGCAGTTAAGCCATCAAAAAAGCCATCCGAAATAATTCGAATGGCTTTTATTAAATTATACATATGACGCATAAGAAAGTTTCAAGGTCGAGGCGCGCTTACTTAAATATTCAGGAGTTTACATTTGCGTAAATGACTGAATATTTAAGCATGCGCAACGACGAGATTGGAATTTTCTTGCAGTCACTATTTGTTCTTGCGCTTCCAGCTACGTTTGTTAACGATAGTAGCCTGAGCAGCCGCCAAACGTGCAATTGGCACACGGTAAGGAGAACAGCTAACATAATGTAAACCTGCACGATGACAGAACTCAATTGAGCTAGGATCACCACCATGTTCGCCACAAATACCAAGTTTAATTTTCTTGCGAGTTTTCTGACCTTTCTTAACAGCCATTTCAACAAGTTGTCCAACACCTTCTTGATCTAACACCTGGAAAGGATCATCCTTAAGGATTCCTTTTTCAATGTAAATAGGAAGGAATTTACCAGCATCATCACGTGAATAACCAAATGCCATTTGAGTTAAATCGTTGGTTCCGAATGAGAAAAACTCAGCAGACTCAGCAATTTTATCAGCTGTAAGTGCAGCTCTTGGAATCTCAATCATGGTACCAACCATAAATTTGATTTTTTCGCCTCTCTCTTCAAAAACCTTTGCAATAGTTGCTCTAACGATATCTTCCTGCATTTTCATCTCAGCCAAAGTACCCGTTAACGGAATCATAATCTCAGGATAAGTCTTGATTTTACGTTTCTTAAGGTTAAGTGCAGCTTCAATAATTGCACGACTTTGCATCTCTGTAATTTCAGGATAAGTATTACCTAAACGACAACCACGGTGACCTAACATTGGGTTAAACTCACTAAGATCTTCAACTTTTTCTTGAACTTCTTTTAGAGTAATACCCATTATTTTAGCCATCTCTTTTTGTCCTTTTTCGTCGTGAGGAACAAACTCATGTAGAGGTGGATCAAGTAATCTTACAGTAACGGGCAGATCGTGCATGGCTTCAAAAATACCTTCGAAATCAGTACGCTGAATAGGTAGAAGTTTGTCTAACGCTTCACGTCTTCCGGCTTCGTCGCCAGCAAGAATCATTTCGCGCATTGCAGTAATTTTATCATCACCAAAAAACATGTGCTCGGTACGAGTAAGACCAATGCCTTGTGCTCCAAATTCACGTGCTACCTGAGCATCGAATGGGGTGTCTGCATTTGTACGAACGTAAAGCTTAGCTTTTTTGTCGGCAAGTTTCATCAACTTACCAAAGTCGCCACTTAGCTCTGCTTCTGTTGTTGCAATTCTACCATCATAAACTTCTCCGGTTGATCCGTTTAATGAAATAAAGTCACCTTCTTTGTAAGTTTTACCATCCATCAACAGGGTTCTTTTTTTATAATCAACCCTAATGCTTCCAGCACCCGAAACACAACATTTACCCATTCCACGAGCCACAACAGCTGCGTGCGAAGTCATACCACCACGAGCGGTTAATATACCTTCGGCTGAGTTCATACCTGCTAAATCTTCAGGTGAGGTCTCGATACGTACAAGAATAACTTTTTTGCCTTCTTCGGCCCATGATTCAGCATCATCAGCATGGAAAACAATCTGACCAGTTGCAGCTCCTGGTGAAGCAGGCAAACCTTTTGTCATAATTTGTGCTTCTTCAATAGCTTTTTCATCAAAAACAGGGTGAAGCAGTTCATCCAGTTTTTCAGGATTAACACGCATGATTGCTTCTTCACGTTTTAGCATTTTTTCGCTAAGCATATCCATGGCAATTTTAACCATAGCTGCACCTGTACGTTTGCCACCACGAGTTTGAAGTAACCAAAGTTTACCATCCTCAACGGTAAATTCAATATCTTGCATGTCGCGATAATGTTGCTCAAGCTTATTCTGTGTGTCGAATAATTCCTTATACATCACTGGCATAGCTTCTTCAAGTGAAGGGAAGTTTGCTGCACGATCTTCTTCGCTTACCTGTGCTAATTTTGCCCAACGTATCGAACCTTCTTTGGTAATTTGCTGTGGTGTACGAATACCTGCAACAACATCTTCGCCCTGAGCATTAATTAAATACTCACCATTAAATAAGTTTTCGCCAGTACCAGCATCACGAGTAAAAGCAACACCTGTTGCTGAATTTAATCCCATGTTACCAAATACCATTGCCTGAACATTAACAGCAGTACCCCACTCATCAGGAATCTTTTCCATTTTGCGATAAAGTATAGCTCTGTCGTTACCCCAGCTATCAAATACGGCCATTACCGATCCCCAAAGTTGTTCCCATGGATCAACAGGAAAATCATGCCCAGTTTGTTTTTTAACGGCAGCTTTAAAGCGCTTAACCATTTCTCTAAGGTCGTCAGTGGATAAATCTGTATCCAAATCAACACCTTTTTCTTCTTTCATTATATCAATAATCTCTTCAAACGGATCAGGATCTTCTTTCGATACTGGTTTCATTCCCAATACCACATCACCATACATTTGAACAAATCGGCGGTACGAATCCCAAGCAAAACGCTCATTACCCGATTTTTTAGCAATACCATCAACAGCATCATCATTTAAACCAAGATTAAGAACTGTGTCCATCATACCTGGCATGGAAGCTCTTGCTCCCGAACGCACTGATAATAATAGTGGATTTTCTTTGTCACCAAATTTGGTTCCCATTATATCTTCAAGATCAGCAACAGCCTTCTCAACTTCATCTTTAATTGCGGCTACAGCTGCGTCTTGTCCTTTATCGTTGTAAAGCGTACAAATTTCAGTAGTTATAGTAAATCCCGGAGGAACAGGAACACCTATCAAATTCATTTCAGCAAGGTTTGCACCTTTGCCTCCAAGTAGGTTTTTCATTTTTGCATTACCTTCGGCTTTACCGTCGCCAAAAAGATAAACATGCTTTCTCTTAGCCATTTTATTATTATTTAGTTTAAAAATTTACAATCAAAATTAAGCTTGCAAAGGTAGTTAAAAAATGCACTTTATTTTAGTTAAACTACCTTAAAATGAGTATAAATAAAGAGCAATCGTTTGCGAAAAGGGTTTGCCGTTTAAGTACGCACTTATTGTGTGAAAGTCATATCAAATTTAGCTCAATTTCATTCTAAAATCGTATAAGTTAGTTTGCTTTTTTTAAGGGCAGCTTGCCTGCCTCCATTACCATTATAGCAGGCAAACGTGCTTTCCGTTTTTAGTTGTTTTATTTCCATTGTGCTTTTGTAAACAACCAGTGGGCTTCCTTGGGTCAGCCTCCTGTTGTAAACAAAAGTATCATGGCAATTTCACCAAGCTAACCACTACTATCACTGCCGCTGGGTGCAGTGTGTTAGTTGAAGTTTATGACAATTCAATAAACAGTAGTTGTCATCTCTTCACTTCGTTGTCATCTCGAAGTAAGCGAAGTGATGAGAGATCCCCTGATCAAAAACGACTTTCTCAGGGGATTTCTCCCTCCGGTCGAAATGACAACAAGATATATCTCATGAACAACCCTGTCATTTCGAGGGAAGTATGAGCAATTTTTCATTGCGATTACGACGAGAAATCTCCCGAGAAAGAGGGCTTTGCTTTCGGAGATCTCTCATCATTACGCTACGCTGCATTTCCTTCGAGATGACAGTAAAAAGTCGGACGAAAAAATAAATATTATTATCAATACTAATTATAAATTAGATAGTTACATAAAAAACATAAGTTAAAATCTCTATATTTGAAGAATTACCACCACATAAAATAATAACATGAAAAAGCAAAATTATTTGATTATTGTAATGCTTGCCATTCTCAACCTCAGCCTCAACCTCAACCTAAAATCTCAGGTTGCAGTAAACACATCTGGCGATGCAGCCGATGGCTCAGCCATGCTTGATGTAAGCTCAACCGAAAAGGGAATTCTTATTCCAAGGATGACTAAAGCACAGCGTGATGTCATAAGCAACCCGGTAACTGGTTTAATGATTTACCAAACCGATAACACACCCGGTTTTTATTTTTATAATGGAAGTGCATGGGTTGTTGTTGGTGATGGAGCCACTTCAATTAACAGCCTTTACGATGGCGTATCAGATGGTAGCAGCCTTTTTCTAGGCGATGGCTCGGGTGAAAATGATGATGGAACAACAAATAATAATACCGGGGCAGGAATATATGCGCTTAAAGAAGTTGCAAGTGGTGATTATAATTCGGCTTTTGGAACCGAAGCATTGAAGGCAGTTACTACTGGCACATACAATGTTGGCTTTGGTAGGGCTTCACTTTTCTCAAATATTGATGGCAACTATAATACTGCAATAGGAGCAAATGCGGGTTACAGCCTAACGGGAAGCGGAAATATCCTAATCGGATACAATGCTGGATTCAATCAAACTGCGATAAATAACAAACTGTTTATACACAATTTGCATACAGCCACTCCTTTGATTTATGGTGAGTTTGATAATACCTTACTTCGCATAAACGGCACACTCGACATCAACAACGCCTACCAGTTTCCAACAACAGCAGGATCAAACGGCCAATTATTAAAAACCGATGGCAGCGGCAGTTTAAGCTGGGCTGATGATACAAACACAGGAGCAACCAGTATTGATGGTTTATCGGATGGATTAAGTGATGGTAACAGCCTTTATATGGGAGCCGAAGCCGGTAATCTTGCCGGTCCCAATAAATTTAGCACCGGTGTGGGTGTATGGTCTTTAAAAGATGTGACTACAGGAGAAAACAACACTGCCTTAGGAACTTCATCATTAATGAGTCTTACAGAGGGATCAAACAATACAGTTATCGGAACAAACGCTTTACAAACCATAACCACAACATCAAACAATACTGTACTTGGTACAAGTGCCGGACAAAGTGTTACAGGAAGTGGTAATGTATTTATTGGAAATGAAGTAGCTAAAACACAAACAGGTATTAGCAACAAACTTTTTATTGATAACTCAAATACGTCTACACCTTTGATTTATGGTGATTTTGAAAATGATACTGTTACAATAAATGGTAGCCTGAAGTTGATGTCGGAAAATGGAATAGGAAGTAAGCTTATATTTTACGAACCCATTGTTGATGGAAATAATTATACAGAGTTTAGATCTAGAGCAATGAATTCCGATATACTTTATCACTTACCAAATAATATTGGTTATAATGGTGATATGCTTAAAACCGATGGAAGTGGAAATCTCTTTTGGCATAATTCATCAATAAATGATTTAAATGATGGTAGAGCAGGTGGAAGTAGTGTTTTTCTGGGTTATGAAGCAGGTAAAGTTGCTGGTATAGGTACTTATAGTTATAATACTGGTGTAGGATACAAAGTATTAACAGGAACTACTACTGGTGTCGAAAATGCTGCGTTGGGCGATTACACTTTATGGGCCAATACAACAGGGAGTTATAATACAGCATTTGGCGGCTACTCAGCGGCACGAAATACAACAGGCAGTGGTAATGTAGCCCTTGGTTGTTTCGCTAACAACGAAAATGTAACTGGTTCCAATAATACTGTTATAGGTTATAGCGCTGGGGGGACGGAATACTCTTCTACACGAAATAGAAGTGGCTGTGTTTTTATTGGTCATCAGGCTGGTTTAGGAGTTGATGTGGATAACAAATTATATATTGAGAACTCCAATAGTAGTACACCATTAATATATGGTGAGTTTGATAATGATTTGGTGAGGATAAATGGTGATTTGGAGGTTACGGGTTCAACTAACATTAGTATTAGCATAGGTATAAATGATCTTTCAGATGCTATTGCTGATGCTTCAAATGTTTTTCTTGGTGATGGTGTAGGAGCTGCAGATGATGGTAATAATTTTGCTACAGCTGTGGGGATTGGAGCAATGGAAAATAACATTTCAGGGAATAAAAATACTGCGGTTGGCTCCTATAGTTTAAACTTAAATACAGTAGGTGGTTCAAATACTGCTGTTGGTTCAGATGCCCTGAAAAGTAACACTACTGCATCTGATAATACAGCTGTTGGTTTAGAAGCATTGTTTAATAAAACTCCACAGGTCATCATAATACTTCATTAGGCCGGTCTTCGTTAACTATTAATACTACTGGCATTTATAATACTGCTATTGGTGCAGATGCTGGTCCATCAACTGGTAATAATAATCTTGAGAACACAGGTTCTTTCGGTTATGATGCCCATGTTACAGCAAGTAATTACTATAGGTTTGGTAATGGAAATTTAGCGTCAATAGGAGGCAAAGTAGGATGGACTGCATGGTCTGACGAACGATTTAAGGAAAATATTAAGGAAGATATTCCCGGATTGGATTTTATCTTGAAACTCAAACCAGTAAGTTATACATGGAATATTTTTAAATTAAATGAATTTACAGGTTCCACATTGAGTAATGAGCAATCGTTTGAACAAAGAAAGGAACTTGAATCAATTGTATATACAGGCTTTCTGGCTCAGGATGTGGAAAAAGCTGCCAAACAAATAGGCTACAATTTCAGCGGAGTGGAAACCCCACCAAATGATGGTACGCCATACGGTCTGCGCTATGCAGAGTTTGTGGTACCATTGGTTAAAGCGGTGCAGCAACAGCAAGAAATGATAGAGCTGCTTAAAGAGCAAAATAAAGCACTTTGGAAAGAAATAGAATCGTTAAAAAAGAAATAACCAGAAGGTAGGATTTTTGGTCAGTATTGTTGTTCATTTTTATACTTTGTTGTCATCTCAACATTTATCTGTCATCTCGAAGAAAGTAATTCTCTCTTCTAAAAAAGAGAGGATTACGATGAGAGATCTCCTGAACATATCCCTGTCATATCATAGGAGGGAAGTAAAGCTGATTTTTCATCAGCTGCACGACGAGATATCTCCCAGTAACATACCACGTTCTCAGGGGATTTCTCGTCACTTCCTCCGGTCGTTTACCTCGAAATGACAACATGGTTTTGGAGATTTCTCCCAAAAACATCCCTGTCATTTCGAGGGAAGTATGAGTAATTTTTAATTGCGATTATGACGAGAAACCTCCCAGACACAACCCTGTTATCTCGAAGTATGCTTTCCTGATTTTTCATCGGGATTACGACGAGATATCTCCCAGTAACATACCACGTTCTCAGGGGATTTCTCCCTACGGTCGAAATGACAGCGTGGTTTGGGAGATGACAACCAATAT
>JASFZK010000280.1:0-4942 GCA_045267845.1 Bacteroidota bacterium
CAGTGTTCGACAGCTGCAATTTTTTCGAGCACATTATTTTTGATAGGGATATTTTTCTCTATTATTTTTCCCAGTCCATTATTGATACTCACATCAATAACTGAATAATTAAAACCACGTATGGAATCAATATCATTTATGGTAAAAAGATAGTAAAACGAATCGGAAAATGGTTGTGGAACAATTACACTATTTTGGTTAACCAGCTGACTTCCGTTTAACGAATCGCCATTTTCCATTATTTCATGGTTTTTATTCCATACTTTATTTCCATTTGTATAAAACAACAGGTTGCCATCATTATTACAGATACTGGCACAACCTGCCTCTGCTCTAAATTCGTTATTTACCAGTATTTGTGGGCTGCCACCTGAAAAATCTAATCCTGAATGATTGCCAAAATACCAAACCATAGCCTGTTGCTGACAATATCCATTAAAGGTTATTGAAATAAGAAAAGCTATGATTATTGTGTTTTTCATAAGGGTACAACAAATTTACTAAAACCTCAACCTTATTCCCAAATTTAAACCATAAGTACTAAATTGCTGGTTAATAGGGTAATCATTGCTAAAAATTGATTGTAAGTTTTTCTTGTAATATGGTGAAATAAATATACTTGTTGAGCTACTTATGTGATAATAGACTGATGCATTTGCCATGAAGTTGAACATGATATTATTCATTTCGCTGGCTGAAACAATTTCATCAGTATTTGTAAAATGTGGCACTTTAACATTTGAATAAAGTAAAAAACCTGCTGATATGCCTGTATTAATTTCTATGCTAAATAAATTTGCATTAACCTGATATCCTACCAAAAGAGGAATCTCAAAATATTTTAATTGATTTATTCCCGAATTGTCAACTGTTACAGTATTATATACGTCAATCCAACTGCTGTCAACATCTACCATTATTGGAACACCATAATTTGGAGGGTCGAAAAACCACACCCAGGTTGTATCATATTGGTAGTAGCTATCTTCTTCTGAGTATTCTTGATAATTGTGTGAATATGAACGTGATTGGTTATAAACAGAATAATTTAGACCGCTGGTAATTACCCAGTTTTTTAAGTGTAGCTTTAAATCAATTCCCAACGACCAGCCATATTTGTTTGATTCGTTAGAGTTTCGAACTGCTAAATATTCAGAATTGTATCCTGAAATTTCGGATAATGAAAAAGCTGGACCTGCGTATATGTTAGCATATAAACTATGTTTTTTTTGCCTTGTAGATAATACGTTTGCACGTTTATTATAACCAAAAATAACACTATCGGGTTTGCTAGAAATAAATATATTTTCCCATCTGTTATTAATTTCAGTTAACATCAAATTATAATCAACAACAGGCTTTTTAATATTGTAATTATTGTTAGATTTTTCAATCGGTTGTTCCTTAGGATTGGCGGGAATTTGCTCTAATACTAATGTTGTAATATTACTATTAGTCGTTGATGAATTGTATTCAACCGCATTATCTTGTTCAATACTGGAGGTAAATATTTCCTTATGTGATTTCTCTATTTTGGTTATTGAATTAGTTATTTCAAATATTTCAGGTTTATTATTGTCAATTATGTTAGTTGTTATTTTTGGAGTATTGTTTGTTCCAACATAAATTACCGAAACCAAACCTAAAAGAATAACAAATGCACTTACTCCAATAACCCATTTGTATCGAATCCAAAAGAGAGTCCACCTAAGATTATTCCAGGTTTTAGTTGTGGCTTTTTCATCGAGATCGACAAGGTTTTTTTTATAAAAATCGTCTATGTATTTTAGTTCATCCTTCATTTTAAATTTTTATTTTGAGATGGTAGTTTATCGAGTATTAGTAATTTCTTCCGCAAACTTTTTCTGGCTTTTAGCAACTGTGTTTTCGAAGTGTTCTCTGATATATTTAGCTTTTGGGCAATCTCTTTATGAGAATAGCCCTCAATTGCAAATAGGTTAAAAACCATACGATATCCGGTTGGTAATTGCTGAATTGTACTAAGAATATCTTTAACTTCGAGGTTATCAGGGATCTCTGAAGCAAAGTATGGCTTACCATTGATTTCATCAATATCCTGATGATGGTAGAATTTATTGTTTTTTCTGAAATTATCGATGGCGACATTAACCATTATACGCTTCATCCAGCCTTCAAAGGATCCTTTTCCTGAGTACGAAGAAATATTTTTAAATATAGATATCATTCCCAGCTGAAGTATGTCTTCAGCTTCGGCTCTACTTTTACCATAACGCAAACAAATCCCCAATAAACCGCTGTGATAATTGTTGTACAGCAACTTCTGGGCTGAGGCATTCTTGCGTTTGCAAAGCCTTATGAGCTCATTCTCTGTAATGTTCATTGTTGTTATTTATCAGACGTAAAAAACAATGTAAAAGTTGTATTTGATTTGTGATTATAAAATTACGATTTATTGTGATGGCAATTTTAGTTATAACAATAGTCAGATTGCATAACTTAGAAGTAAAAGTTGAGGTTGAAGATTGTACACCACAATAAATAATTTACAAATTTTGTAAGGTTAGGATGTTTTTTCAGACTAATAGCAAATAAATGACTTAATGATGATATATCGAATACTTAGCAAAGGTTTTTTTATTACGGGAATTACAGCAATAATATTTCTAAATTCTTGTACTTATGATAATATTGAGGAGCTATACCCAGAGCCCATTAGTTGCGACACATCAAATGTAACATATTCAAATGATATACTACCAGTACTTACATCAAGCTGTATCACATGCCATAGCGGTGCTGCACCAGCCGGAAATATTAGGTTACAAACGTACGATGAAATTGTAGCTGCAGCTAATAATGGAAGTTTACTGGGTGCTATTAGCCACGACCCCAATTGGTCGCCAATGCCAAAAAATGGCACTAAACTTTCTGATTGCTACATATCAAAACTAGAAATATGGATTGATAATGGCACACCTAACAATTAGTGCAAATTAAAGTATAGATAAATGAAAAAATGGTTTAAAATAATAGTTATTGCTGCCATTATCGGATTTGGCGGATTAGCCTACATTTGGTTTTTTGTATATAACAAGCCTCATCAAAATATCGAAAAAGCAACTCCAGATTTTATAATTTCATCAAACGAATGCTATAATAGTTATACTGATGGAAACAGTACCGGATTAAGTGATTACACCGGAAAAGTATTACAAATTACAGGAGTTCCAACTTCAATTGAAAGTAATGATTCGCTAGTAGTTTTGGTTTTTGTATTTAACCAAGGCATGTTTGGCGACGAGGGAATTAGATGTACAATGTTACCATCATACATAGAAAAATCTAAGAATATTAACCTGTTAACTCCCATAACAATAAAAGGATATTGCTCTGGATATAATGATACCGATGTGGTATTGGAGCAGTGTTCGATTATAAAACAATAAAAACATACTTAAATGAAAAAAATTACACTACTAATATTTGTACTAACTACAATTATTTTAACATCAAACGCTCAACAATATATTACTAAAAGTGGCAATATTACTTTTTATTCTGATGGTCCTCTTGAGAAAATTGAAGCCCGTAACAATCAGGTTAATTCAGCTTTAAATACTAAAACTGGTGATTTTGTTTTTAAGGTACTCATGAAGTCTTTCGTATTTGAAAAAGCGCTGATGCAAGAGCATTTTAATGAAAACTACGTAGAAAGTGATAAGTTTCCTGTGGCAACTTTTAAAGGAAAAGTTACGAATATTAGCAGTGCTGAGTTTTCGGAACAAGGAAAATATAATGCCATCATTAAGGGTGAACTAACCATACATGGAATAAAAAAACAAGTTGAAGCTACCGGCTCATTCGAAGTTGCGAAAAATAGCATTGTTGGTGAATCAAAATTCCACATAGTACTTTCCGATTACGACATTAGTATTCCGGGTGCTGTTACCGGGAAAATTGCTGAAGAAATTGAGATATCAGTAAATATTAATTTAAAGCCTTTAAAAAAGTAACAATGAATTCAATTAATAAAAAAGTACTCTTTTTAGCACTTATCGCAACTACTATATTCCCCTACGGAGCAAGTGCACAAGATGAACTAATGGATGTTTTTGGTGATGATAAACCAACAACTGACTATACATATGCCACATTTAAAACGACTAGAATTTCATTGGGGCAATCTGTTGAAAACACCAAAACAGGGAACCTTATTTTTGATATCCAACATCATTTTGGACGTGTAAACGGTGGTTCGTATGAGTTTTTTGGACTCGATCAAGCAACTTTACGCCTAGGTTTTCAATATGGAGTCACAGATTGGTTTACCATTGGAATTGGCAGATCAACGCTTGAAAAAACATATGACGGATCAGTAAAAGTTAAAATTTTACAACAAAGCAAAGGTGCTAAAACCATGCCCGTTTCTGTTAGCTATTTTGGAAGTATTGCAATTAATACATTAAAAATAAGTGATACTCTTTTTAGAGATGATTTTTCTGATAGGTTATCATACGTTAATCAATTGCTAATTGCCCGTAAATTTAGTAATGCGGTTTCGCTGCAGCTTTCACCAACATTTATTCATCGCAATCTTGTTGAAACAAAAGCTGACGATAATGATGTTTGGGCTTTGGGAGCTGGTGGACGTTTTAAACTATCAAACAGAATAAGCCTTAACCTTGAGTATTACTATGTTCTGTCGAAACAAACAGCTAAAGATTTTCATGATTCATTCACCATTGGTTTTGATATTGAAACCGGCGGACATGTTTTCCAGTTATTTTTTACAAACTCACAGGGTATTATTGAGCAGCATTTTATCCCACAAACCACAGGCGATTGGCTGAAAGGTGACATCCACTTTGGCTTTAATATAAGTCGTGCATTTGTTTTAAAGAAACCCAAAGAGTTTAGGGATTAGGTAATATTATTTGCCCTCCAAAACTTCTATTCTTTC
>JASFZK010000281.1:0-22223 GCA_045267845.1 Bacteroidota bacterium
GCTAATGCCATAACTGTTGAGGAATCGGTAGCCACTCCACTTGAGCAACAAATAAACGGTGTTGATAACATGATTTATATGAAATCAACAAATGCAAATGATGGAACAATGTCGATTGATGTTTCTTTTGTGGTTGGTACTGACCCTGATATGAATACTGTACTTACACAAAATAGAGTTAGTGCAGCATCTGCAAAACTACCATCCGATGTAACTAAATTTGGTGTAACTACCGAAAAATCATTGCCAAATATATTAATGCTGGTAACGCTAACTTCTGATGGTAGATACGATCAGGATTTTTTAGGAAACTATGCCATTATAAATATTAAAGATGAATTATCACGAATAAAAGGTGTTGGTAGAGTTAATATTCTTGGAGCTTCCGATTATTCAATGCGAATTTGGGTAAAACCCGATAGGCTTGCGCAGATGGGAATTACAGTTTCGGAAATACAAAATGCAATAAATCAACAGAATGTTATTGTTCCAGGTGGAAAATTTGGTGCCGAACCTGCCCCTCCGGGTACTGAGTTTACATATACAGTTAGACTACCCGAAAGATTTAGCTCACCAGAATCATTTGGTGACATTGTTGTAAGAACCACTCCCGAAGGATCGCAGGTAAAGCTAAAAGATATAGCAACCATCGACCTAGGTGTTGAGTCGTATAATTCTTATACCAGATTGAATGATGAAACATGTTCGGTGATTGCACTCTATCAGGCTCCTGGTTCCAATGCAGTTGATTTAGCTCAACAAGTTATTGCTGCAATGGATGAACTTGAAAAAAGTTTCCCGGAAAGTATTAAATATACCGTATCGTTAGATGCCACTCTGCCAATTACAGCAGGTATCAAAGATATTGTTATAACATTAATAATCGCAATATTTCTTGTTGTACTTGTAGTTTTTATTTTTATTCAAGATTGGCGAGCAACACTAATACCAACCATAGCCATACCTGTTTCTTTAATTGGAGCTTTTATGTTTTTCCCCATGATGGGATTTTCTATTAACGTACTTTCGTTACTAGGGCTGGTGCTTGCCATTGGTATAGTTGTGGATGATGCCATTGTTGTTGTTGAAGCAGTTCAGGTAAATATTGCCAAAGGAATGCAGGCTCGCGAAGCCACAATTGAGGCCATGCGTAAAGTTACTGCACCAATTATTGCAACTACACTTGTGCTAATTGCTGTTTTTATTCCCGTTGCTGGGATGGCTGGAATAACAGGCCGTATGTATCAACAGTTTGCTCTAACAATAGTTGTTTCTGTAGTTGTTTCATCATTTAATGCTGTTTCGTTAAGTCCGGCTTTATCATCATTATTATTAAAAGAGCCTAAACCTTATGGTGGATGGTTAGGTAAGTTTTTTGCTGTATTTAATAAATATATGGGAAAAACTACTGATGCTTATATGAGTTTTACTACTATAGTTGCTCGTAAACTAAAGCGGAGTGTAATTTTCATAGTTATAATTTCCATTGCGGCCGGTATATTTGGAGTAATGCTTCCAGGAGGTTTTATACCTGAAGAAGATATGGGATATTTCTTTGTTAATGTCCAACTTCCTGATGCAGCATCGTTGCAACGAGCAAATGTAACCACAAAAGATATTGAAAAACTACTACTTGAAATACCTGAAGTAGAGTATGTAACAGGTGTTACAGGGTTTAGTATGCTTTCGGGAGCAATGGCATCTAATACTGGTTTTATATTTATTACGCTAGTGCCCTGGGATGAACGTGAGCGAACTGTAAAAGAAATTGTTGCTAGTATAAATCCCGTTCTTTATACAAAAATATTGGGAGCTCAGGTATTTGCCTTTGGACCTCCAGCATTGCCGGGTCTTGGTAATGGTTCGGGTTTTAGTATTATGATACAAGATAAGGGTGGTAATTCTGCTGATTATCTTGCAGAAAATGCAAGTAAATATATTGCAGCAGTAAACCAACGCCCTGAAATTGGCTCAGCCTTTACTACATTTCAGGCCGACGTACCTCAGCGTTATATGGATGTGGATAAGGAGAAAGCACTTAAACTTGGGGTTTCGTTGGATGAATTATATCAAACAATAGGAACATTTATGGGAGGATCATACGTAAATGATTTCACACGATTTGGTAGATTGTATAAAACATATATACAAGCCGAGCCTAAGTATAGGGTTGATAAAGAGCAAATTAATAATTTCTTTTTAAAGAATTCCCAAGGAGATATGGTTCCTTTGTCAACATTAGTTACAATAAGAGATATTTCTGGGCCTGATTACACGAATAGATTTAACTTATTTCGAGCTGTAGAAGTTACTGGAGGTCCTGCTGATGGATACACATCTGCGCAAGCAATGGCAGCATTAACCGAAGTTGCAAATGATGTATTACCTGATGATATGGGTTACTCATGGAATGCCATGTCATTCCAAGAAAATAAAGCTTCGGGTTCATTAATAATGATACTTACTTTTTCACTTTTATTTGTGTTTTTAATTTTATCAGCACAGTACGAAAGTTGGTCGTTACCAATTAGTATATTAATGGGCACTCCATTTGCAATTTTTGGGGCTTTGGCTGCATTGTGGGTGGCTCGATTATTTAGCCCAACATTTGAGAATAATATATTTGCCCAAATTTCATTTGTGATGCTTGTGGGCATGGCTGCTAAAAATGCCATTCTTATTGTTGAATTTGCAAATGATGAATTTAAGGAAGGTAAAGATTTATTTGAGTCTGCAATTAGCGCTGCACGTGCTAGATTCCGCCCCATATTGATGACTGCTTTCTCATTTCTTTTCGGTGTATTTCCTCTTGTTATAGCAACCGGGTCAGGTGCCGAATCACGTAAAGTAATGGGTATGGCATTGATGGGAGGAATGGCAGTGGCAACCTTCTTAGGAGTATTTATGTATCCGATGTTATATGTGCTAATAGGTAAAATTGGTGGCTATGAGAAGAGCAGGGCTAAGCTTAAGGCGGCAAAATTAGATACTGTTAACGATAAAAATGATTAAGAGATGAAAAAAATAATAACATTACTCATTCTTGGGACAATCATTTTCACAACAGGATGTAAGCTAGGACCTGATTTTCAGAAACCAGACTACTCAAGTCCTGAAAAGTTTAGATTTGATTCACTGGCAACAGATACTGTTGTTAATTTATACTGGTGGAAGCTATTTAACGATCCTGTACTAGACACATTGATAATGACAGCACTTGCTGAGAATAAAGATGTGCTTGTTGCAGCTGCGAGAATAGAATCGGCAAGATCCAACATTGGGTACACAAGTGCAGATCAATGGCCGTCACTTAGTTATGGTGTTGGTGCAGGTAGTGGAAACTACTTGGGTGTAAAACAACCATCAACAACAAATAACTTTTTTGGCTATCCTGAGTTATCCTGGGAAATTGGTTTTTGGGGTAAATACAGACGGCTAAATGAAGTTGCTCAGGCAGATTTGCTAGCTGGTGAATATGGTATGCGTACAATTCAAATGAGCTTAATATCGAGTGTTGCCAGTACATATTTTGAGCTATTAAGCAATAAAGCAAAACTTCATATTTCTGAAAATACTCTAGCCTCTCGCGATAGTGGTTTAATAATAATTGAAGCTAGATATAAGTGGGGTATTGTTGCCGAAATAGACTTAAATCAATCTCAGGTTCAACGTGCAATTTCTGCCGTTGCAGTGCCTCAATTCAAAAGAACCATCGCACAAACAGAGAGTTCCTTAAGTATTCTTCTGGGTAATAACCCGGGAGAAATACAAACTGTATCACACCTTCTTGATATGGAGTTTCCACCAGATATTCCAACTGGTTTGCCATCACAGTTATTGGAACGCCGTCCGGATATTAAGCAGGCCGAATATTTGTTGCAAGCACAAAATGCACAAATAGGAGTTGCAGAGGCAATGCGTTGGCCATCATTGAGTTTAACAGGATTACTTGGAATTGCCAGTACTGACCTTTCCAGCCTTACTACTGGTGGCTTAGCGTGGTCAGCAAGCGCTAGTTTAGTAGGACCTCTATTCCAGTTTGGTAAAAACAAAAAACGTGCTGAAATGGCTAGGTTTGAAACCAAAGCATTATTGTACAGTTACAAAAATTCTGTACTACAGGCATTTAAAGAAGTTGAGGATGCATTGATTAGCATTGAAACATTGAAAGAAGAATTGATAGCTCAGGAAATGCGTTATAAAGCAGCAACAAATGCTGAAATGTTGTCGGATAAAAGATATATGCTTGGTGAAACTTCATATCTTGAAGTACTTGAGTCTCAACGTCAGTCGTTTAATGCTCAGTTAGATTATACACAAACACGACTAAATTTACTCCAATCATACATTGTACTTTATAAAGCACTTGGAGGTGGATGGTTGTCGCCGGAAGAAGAGCAAGCAGCAGCAGAAAGAGCAGCAGCTGAGGCAGCAGCACAGCAAAAATAATTACTTTATGAAAAAGTTAATACTAGTAGTTCTAATTTTTTGTGGTCTGGCAAGTTACGCCCAATTTGATAAGTTTTTTCATGACAAAACCTTGCGCATGGATTACTACCACAGTGGAAATTATGAAAGTGAATCTTATTATTTTGATGAGTTAATTGAAGAACCATATTGGGGAGGTTCGCATATTAACCTCGTGGACACATTTGAATATGGTAAGTATTACATGAAAGTGTTTAATAATTCCAATGATTCCTTGTTATATTCAAGAGGTTACTCATCATTATTTGGCGAATGGCAAACTACCGATGAAGCTAGTATTACCCAACGCTCTTTTTCGGAGGCTGTTGTCTTTCCATTTCCAAAACAAAAGGTTGATGTAGTGTTATATTCCAGAAATTGGGATGATGTTTTTGAAGAGAAGTTCAGATATACAGTTGATCCTGACAATTATTTCATAAAAAAAGACCGACGACTAATTTACCCATCATTTACAGTTCATTCATCAGGTAACCCAGCAACAAATGTAGATATTGTTATTCTTCCTGATGGATATTCAAATGAAGAAATGGGGTTGTTTATTGATGATTGTAAAGCTTTTGCAGATGGGCTTTTTGGTTATGCACCTTATGACGCTAATAGAGATAAATTCAATATTATTGGTGTTCTTGCCCCTTCTGATGATTCGGGTAACGATATTCCGGCAGATAATATTTGGAAAAATACTATTCTTAATACTAACTTTTACACTTTTGATAGCGAAAGATATTGCATGACAATGGATAATAAAAGTGTACGCGATTTAGCAGCAAATGCTCCATACGATCAAATTTACATCTTGGTTAACAATAAAAAATATGGAGGCGGTGCCATTTACAATTATTACAATGTAAGTGTGAATAGTAATGCAAAGGCAGCTCAAATATTTATTCATGAGCTCGGGCATGGTTTTGCCGGTCTGGCCGACGAATACTATACTTCGTCAACATCATACAACGATTTCTATAACTTAAAAGCTGAGCCTTGGGAACCAAATATTACAACTCTGGTTGACTTTGAAAGTAAATGGAAAGATATGGTAAAAAAAAGGACTCCAATTCCTACACCTGATACCAAAAAGTTTGAAAAAAAGGTGGGCGTTTTTGAAGGTGGCGGATATGTTGCCAAAGGAGTTTATCGTCCAATGCACGATTGCCTCATGAAGAGCTTTAAAGGAGATGTATTTTGTCCGGTATGTTCAAATTCGATTCAGGAAATGATTAATTTCTATACGAAATAGATAGTGAATTATGAACTAATTTCTGCTTTCAACAGCAGCATCATTCCACTCTAGTGTATTTATCAAATGTTTGATATCCTTTGTTATGAAGTCAATTACTGGTTCTAATGAATCGTTGTTAGGTACTATATCAAAATAAAGCGCCCCACGCAAAAAATGCGAAGAACTGTCAGTTACAAAAAACTGAAATGGCGATGCTGCGCCACTACCAACAATTGTGTATGTTAATCCGTAAACGTTCCGCGAGTCATTAACAATTACACTATCAGTTATTGCATCGGCTTTTGGTATATGCTTTGAAACAAGTGTGTAAGCATCTTCCAGATAAGTAATTAAATTGCCATCCACGCTTTTATAACTCAAATATACTTTAGCTTTAAACTGAGGATACACAATATTAACCCAATATTTTTCATTGGGGTTATGTACTGAACCCAGTAATTCAGCATTATTTGAATATTCAAAATAGAATGGAAATGTTGTATCAGATAATTGATAGGTAGGTTCTGGCAAATCTATCCTGAAAAAACCATGGGGCAAAGGAGTGTAATTTTGTCCACATGAAACCAATAATATAATTATACCCAACAAAAGGATGCTTTTAAATCTATTTATGTGATTTATCATTTTCAATCAGTACCTTAATTTTATTAATTTTTCTTTGATCGGCATCTATAACCTCAAACCTAAACTGCTTAAAGTTAATAACAGAACCTTGTTCAGGTATTTTACTTTCTAACTCGAGTATTAGTCCTCCTAGTGAGTCCGATTCACCCATAACATTATCAAATATGTCATCATCAATTTCAAGAATTTTACAAAAATCTACCATTAGTGTTTTTGCTTCGAAGACATATGTGTTTTCAGACATTTTTTCGTACTTAAACTGCAAAGGTTCCATATCGAATTCATCACTAATATCACCAACAATCTCTTCAATAATATCTTCAAGAGTAACTATCCCTGATGTACCTCCATATTCATCAACAACAATTGCAAGATGAATCTTTTTCTCTCTAAACTCCTGTAATAAATCATTTATTTTTTTGTTTTCAGGTACAAAGAATACTGGTTTTCGAATAAGTTCTTGCCATCTAGTATTTTTCCCACTATCCGAAAAAAGTATTAAATCTTTAATGTATAATATTCCTGAAATACTATCTAGAGTTTCTTTATAAATAGGTATTCGCGAAAAGCCTGATTTAAGAACAACCTCAACTACCTCATTATAGCTCAAATCAATATCAACACCAGTGATGTTAACCCGTGAAACCATTATTTCGCTAGCCTCCTTTTCGCCAAAGGTTGCAATACCCTTTAGTATAAGTTTTTCATCATCCGAAACACTCGAATCAGAGGTTAGCTCAATTGCATCACTTAAGTCGCTTAGAGAAATATCATGACTAACCCTTCCTATTTTTTTATCAATAACTGAAGTTGACGAAATAAGAATACTACTTAGTGGCTTAAATATCCATATTAAGAATTTAAGTTGCACTACCATAAGAGTTGCAACGGCAATAGGTTCATTATTAGAAAGAATTTTGGGAATTATCTCACCAAAAATAAGTAGAACAGATGTTATAACTATAACCTGAATAAACAGAATCAGCACTTCATTTGATTCCAAATTAAACAGATTAGCAGTAATATAAGTTGACAATATAACAATGCTAACGTTAATAAAATTATTAGAAATTAAAATAGTTGCCAATAGTAGTTTTGGCTTTTCAAGAAGCTCGATGATTGCTCTATCTTTTTTACTATTTCTAACTTTTATTGTGTCAATATCAGATGGGGATAGCGAAAAGAATGCAGTTTCTGAACCTGAGATCAACCCTGAAAAGAAAAGTAATATTACGGTAAATAAAGATGCAACAATAGTACTGGTAGAGAAACCTAAAAAAAATTGTACTGAAACTATGCTCAGACAACTTATAAAAGAATCTATTTCAACGTATTCCAAAATAATTTTTTAGATGAAAAAAATAAATCGCAAAATTACAAAGAAATATTATACTTAAAACGGAAGGTCATCCTCGGGGGTAGCAGAATCTGTGGGAGTTGACTGCTCAGTAGGAGTCTTTTGTGTTTGCGAGGTATTCTCTTGCTTATTATAGGTACTCGTACTGCCATATTCCTCAGCACCTCGTGCACGACCCAATATATTGATTTTCTCAGATAGAATTTCAGTTATATACCTATCATTACCATCTCGATCGGTATACTTTCTGTTTTTTATTTTACCCTCAACATAAACCAAATCACCCTTTGCCATATTTTTTTCGGCTAAATACCTGTAGCCAACCACATTATGCCATTCTGTTTGATCGCGCCATTCATTTGTTGCTCTATCTCTGTAACTTTCGGTAGTCGCCAACGAAAAGCTTATTTTTTTTGTTCCATCATCAAAAGTAAAAGTATCAGGATCTTTACCTATACGCCCTATTAATATTACTTTATTTAGTCCTGCCATTGTTAAAATATTAAATATAAATGTATAAATTATTGATTCCAAAATTACGTATTTTTAAGATAAATACGAGGCCTAATGAATAACTTATTCAATTTAACTCTCAAGCATTGGGCATAAAAGGCAAGCATTATGCTCGAAAATACTAATAAAGAAGAGATTATAAATAAAAAATAGTTGCAAAAATGTGTTATTTAATAAAAGTTTGTTATTTTTGCCCCCCAAACTTATAAACAAATTTTTAATCACTTAAAATAGCATTGAGATGACAAAAGCAGAGATTATTACAGAAATTACAAACAAAACTGGAGTTGAGAAGGTAGCTGTTCAAGCAGTTGTTGAGTCTTTCATGGAAACTGTTAAAGATACAATGATTAATGGTGAGAATGTTTACTTAAGAGGATTTGGTAGTTTTATTATTAAGAAAAGAGCTGAAAAAACAGGTCGTAATATTTCTAAGAATACTACAATTATTATTCCTGCTCATAACATTCCTGCTTTTAAGCCAGCGAAAACTTTCGTTAATGAAGTAAAATCTAAATAATCATTATATTAACAATAAACAATAGTTTATCATGCCGAACGGAAAAAAGAGAAAAAGACATAAGATGGCAACCCATAAGCGTAAAAAACGTTTAAGGAAGAACAGGCATAAGAAGAAATAATTTTTTCTTCTAGCTGAATAACACAAGGCTACGGAAGAAGCCTTGTGTTATTACATTTTTCTTCCACCCCAATATCCACACAGTTTGTCCTGTCTATATTAGCTTCGTTTATACTTAATAATTCTATGTCCAATACTTAATTGATGACATAGTTGAAGATGCTATTATTATTTACATTAGAAATGATATCATTAAATAACTCCTAAAAATTGGACGTTATTTTATTTAATTACAAAAAATAAACAATGTGAATAGAGAATTAATCATTGATTCAAATCAATCAGAGGTTAGCATTGCATTACTTGAGGACAAAAATCTAGTTGAATTACATAAGGAACAAGTCGACAACAAATTTGCTGTTGGTGATGTTTTCTTAGCTAAGGTAAAAAAAATAATGCCTGGCCTTAATGCCGCTTTTGTGGATGTAGGCTACAAAAAAGATGCTTTTTTGCATTATCTGGATTTAGGTCCACAAATAAGAACCTTTAATAAATATGTAAAACTAGGAGTTTTAGGTAAAGCAAACCTCACATCTCACGAAGAATTGAGGCGTGAGAAAGATATTGACAAAACCGGAAAGATAACTCAGGTTCTAACTTCGGGACAACAAATATTAGTTCAAATTGCGAAAGAGCCAATATCAACAAAAGGACCACGAATTTCAACCGAGATTTCATTCCCTGGACGTTACCTTGTACTACTTCCTTTTTCTAAAAAGGTATCCATATCTCAAAAGATAAAAAGCAAGGAGGAACGTAACCGGCTTAGCAGGCTTATATCAAGCATAGTGCCAAATAATTATGGAGTAATTATACGTACTGTTGCTGAGAATAAAAAAGTAGCTGAAATTGATACCGACCTTCGTGACCTAATCGAAAAGTGGGAAAGTATAATTAAGAGATTACCAAATGCCACTCCCCCACAAAGAGTACTCAGTGAACTTGACCGTACATCACAACTACTTAGGGATTTACTAAACGAATCGTTTAACACTATACATGTTAATGATCAGGCTCTTTTTGAAGAAACTAAATCATATATAAGTACGATTGCCCCCGACAAAAAGGACATTGTAAAGAAATACAAAGGCAAGGTACCAATTTTTGATAATTTTAATATTGAAAAACAACTTAGGAGCTCATTTGGTAAAAATGTCACCATTAAAAGCGGTGTTTATTTAGTTATTGAACATACTGAAGCCCTACATGTTATAGATATAAATAGTGGGCACCGAATTAATAAAGAGAAATCTCAAGAAGAAAATGCACTTATTGTAAATAGTGAAGCAGCTACTGAAGTTGCCAGACAATTGAGATTGCGAGATATGGGAGGTATTATCGTAGTTGACTTTATTGATATGCGTGAGGCAAAAAATAGACGGGCCTTACATCAGAAGTTGCAAGACGAAATGGCTAAAGATAGAGCCAAGCACACTATACTTCCTCCTACAAAATTTGGTTTGGTTCAAATAACCCGGCAGCGAGTACGTCCTGAGATGGTAGTTCCGGTGCTTGAAACATGCCCAACTTGTAAGGGTACTGGTGAAATAAAATCAAGTATGGTACTAATTGATGAAATTGAAAATAACATCAATTATTTGTTACATGATCAAAATGAGAAAAAAATATCCTTGGGTGTTCATCCATTTATTTATGCATATCTCACACGTAAATTAATATCAATCCAGATGCGTTGGTATTTGAAATACAAAAAGTGGGTTACAATACGTAACATGTACGACTACCAAATAATGGAATTTAATTTCTTTAATAAGGATGGCGATATAATTAAGAAGTAAACCATCTGAAAAAAATTAAAAAAACCATCAAGCATAAAAACTTGATGGTTTTTTTTGTGCCTAAAATTCATATCTAAAATATGGAATTACCATAATTCTTAGTTGATAAGTATTAGCCTGAACTCGATCTAAGCTTTGAAATGCAGAAAATCTGCTAGATGTGAGATTTGAGCAAAGAAATATTAGTAATAGCAGTACTTTATTCATTATTAGCGGATTAATCGTTTTTATAGAAAATAATTACATCTACAACTAAATCCAAAGACAAACTAAAATTACAAGAGTTGCAAAATTACGAATACTCAAAAACCATTGACGAATCCTCTGTAAACCCAAACGCTTAGTCATTTAATTTGCAATTGTGTTTGTAATATGCTAGCTTTACAGAATATAAAACTAAATCTAAAGCTTGAAACATGAAAAAAATCTTTACTATTTTAGCACTATTCTTAGCAACTATTAGCTTTTCATTTGCAGATAAAGTTGATGTTGAAGTAGCACGAAAAGTGGCTACTAATTATATTTCACAAACGCAGTTTGCTGCTGGAAGTATAAATCTTAAACTAACCCAAACTTACGAGACAACCATTATTTCAGACTTTAATCCTGACATTGTTGAAACAACCCCATTACTTTATATTTTTAATATTGGCAATGATAATGGAATTGTGTTAGTATCAGGGGATGATGTAGCCACACCAATTCTTGGCTACACAAATTCAGGTGGATTTGATAATGATAATCTTCCTTACAATTTTAAAAAGTGGATTGAGGGCTATAAGAGCCAAATTAAATATGCCATTGTTAATGATATTGAAGTTGAAACTAGTGTTGAAGAACTTTGGGCAACCCTAATAGCCGGAGAGAATATTAATCAATCAAATGGAGACAGAACAGTAAATCCATTGTGTACAACAACATGGAATCAAAGTCCTTATTATAACGATTTGTGTCCTGATAATTCGGTTACTGGATGTGTTGCAACTGCCATGGCTCAAGTAATGAAATTTTGGAATCATCCAGCACAAGGAACTGGGATGCATTCTTATAATCACTCTTCATACGGTACACTTTCGGCAAATTTTGGAGCTACAACATATGACTGGGGATCAATGCCAAACTCCATAAGCAGTTCAAATAATGCCATTGCTGTTCTTAATTATCAATGCGGAGTTAGCGTTGACATGAATTACAGCCCAAATGTTAGTGGTGCATGGGTAGTTGAAGATGACTCTCCTGTTTGTTCTGAGAGTGCATTTAAAAACTATTTTGGATATAGTAGCGCATTACATGGTGAGAAACGCGAGAATTTCTCAACAAGTCAGTGGACAAATATGCTGAGAGCTGATCTTGATGCAGGCATACCAATAGTGTATGCAGGATTTGGTTCTGGTGGTGGACACTGCTTTGTTTGCGACGGCTATAATGATGGTGACTATTTCCATTTTAACTGGGGATGGGGTGGTGCATATGATGGATTTTTCCATATTGATGCTCTTGACCCAAGTGGTACTGGCACTGGTGGTGGTACTGGTGGTTTTAACTCGGGTCATCAGGCTATTTTTGAGATGGTTCCAGATGTAACGACCTCAACTTACGATTTACAACTTTACGACAATGTTATTGCTACACCAAACCCTATTAGCTTAGGACAAGCATTTAGTGTACAAACAAAAGTTGGAAATTTTGGTAGTTCTTCATTTACTGGTGAATTTTCGGCAATTATTTTTGATAATAATATGAATGCAATTGATAATGTTGAAGTAGTAAGTGGATATATTGAAAGCGGATATTTTGAAACCATATCATTTTCAACAAGTGGCTTATCAACTCTACTACCTGGCTCATATTCAATTAGTATTTTTTACCGCCCTGCTGGTGAAGAATGGACACAAGTAGGTGAGGGCAGTTACTCGAATATGATCCCATTTTCAGTGGCTAATGAAAGTGACATAGAACTCTACTCATCAATGAATTTAAGTAGTGGTACAACTATTACAGCTGGTATAGCTTTTAATGTTGTTGTTGATATTGCAAACTATGGAGGATCAACTTTCTATGGCTCGTTCGATATATCATTATATGATTTAGAAGGTTATTGGATTGAAACAATTGAAACTATGGGAGGTGCTGCACTTGAGTCGATGACCTATTATGATGACCTTGTATTTAGCACTGCGGGTGTTAGTGCTGCACCAGGGAGCTATTTAGTTGCACTACAGCACAAACCCGACGGAGGTAGTTGGACTCTTTCGGGGTCCTCTGACTATCCTAACCCTATTCAGGTAATAATTCGTGAACCTGGTGAAACAGTTGATGTTTACGAACCAAATGATGATGAGAATAATGCAGAAGGCTTAAGTGTCAACTTCTCAGGAAATAACGCATCGGTTTATACAACAGGGTCAAATTCTCATAATGGAAGTGATTATGATTTTTATGATATCTACTTACCAACAGGATATGATTACCAAATTACGGCACGTGTTCACGACTCATATAACAGTGGTAATGGACAATCATATACAAATGACGTTCTTTGGTCGTACAACCCTGGTGCATTTTGGTCTTCCGCTATCGACGATGTTATGTTTGGAGATATAATGGTTTATAATGGTGGATCTGTCAAATTTTTTGTTGCTCCTTACTTCTTGGGTGAAACAGGAACATATTTGCTCGATATGCAAATATCAAGAACTCCATTGGGTATTGATGATAACGAAAACTCAAGTATTGTAAAGGTTTATCCTGTACCAGTATCTAATAATTTGAATTTAGAAGTTATGAATAATGCTGAAATAAATAGGATTCAAGTTATGGATGTTAGTGGAAAAACTGTAATAAACCTCGAAAACCCTTCCAATCAATCTAACAATTACTCTCTTCCCGTAGATGACTTAAACTCTGGAACATATGTTGTGATTATTAACACTGACGACAAAGTGTGGCATACTAAATTCATAAAGAAATAATTATGAATATAAATAAAACACTAACCATACTGCTGATATTGTCGGTGGTATGGTCATGTAAGACTCAACAAAAAGTTGATAGCATGACTTCTAAAAAAGATATTATCACTATTGATCATTCTGCTGGTCCCACTACTTTCATATATAAAACAGTAGGTGATTACATAAATTTAGTACCAATTACTTTATCAGATGATAAGACCAAAATCTTATCCTATCCACATCCCAAAGATGTATATTATAAAGGTAAATTAGCAGTTCCAACACAACTTGAGGATGGATACCTACTTGATAACAGAGGTATTTCGGCAAATGTTGCCTTTTTAAATATTACATATGAAGAATATAGTAAACTTGACAAGGCCCCTTCTACAGATGAACTTTTTGAGATGATTGTTGACAAAAACCCACTAACTGATTTATACAACTGTGGTAATAGGTATCAATATAAAGATGAGGTTATCGAGTTGAATATTATTATCTCTGAAAAACAACTAAAGCAATGTAGGAAGATGGTTGGAGAGTAGAACTACAAATTAAATCACATAAAAAAACCGGACTCGTTTTAGTCCGGTTTTTTTTTAATATTACAAAGTCAGTAAATATTAATGACTTAAAGTAATTCGTTTAGTGATAACAAAGCTATCAGTGCTAACCTTAATAAAATAAATTCCGTTAGCTTGCGCAGATAAATCAATTGTTCTTTCAGTAAAGTTATTGTACTCAGCCACCAACATTCCGGTTGTGTTATAAACAGTAACTTTTGAATTATCAGCACCAGCAATATTAACGATACCTGCACTTGGGTTTGGATAAACTCTAACAGCATTAGCCTGATTATCACCAATTCCTGTTAAAATTGTAAATCCTACACTATAAGTAACATGTGTTTGCAAGTCTTCAGCAAAAACATCAATTGTAGTAGTACCTGGTAATTCAGTTGCAGGAACTACAATTACAGTCGCATTTTCATCAGTAGCTACACCAGTAACAACGGGTACATCGGTTGTGCCTTCGGGTAGTTCAACATAATAATCCAAAACATCAGGATCAAAATCAGAAACTAAAACACCGTCAACATTAAGCTCAAACAAAGTAGCATCGATTGCAAATACGCCATTTTCAACAGCATAGCCCGACTGATAAACTTCACGTGTAGAATAATCTTGAATTATAATTGCAACACCTAAATCATCCCACTCCTCAATGTTAGTGCCTGCTAAATCAACACTCTCTGAAATAGTAACTGGTACTCTGTCTTCTAAGTTTAATGTTGTTCCACTGGCATCAGGAACCATCTTCATCATAACGTGCTCAAATTCAGTTTCACCATTATTTCCTGTATTATTATGTGTTAAATTCTCAAAAACAACTATCTGAAGTTTAAAATCGTTAAAGTTAGCATATGGTAAAATTGTAACATCAATATCCATTGTTGTTCCTCTACTTACGCTACTACGTGAAGCTACAAAGCTTGCAAATCCTGGAATATCAATTGCATCATCAAAAAAGTTATTTACAGCACCCATATCAGTATTAACAAATGCACCGTTACCAACTAACCATGGTACCCATGTTACACCATAATAATTTCTTCTATCACCGCCTTCTTCTGTATAATATGGATCACCTGATCCTGGCCAGTTCATTTGGTATTTAACAAGAGTAATATCATCCTCGTTAGTTGTACACCATGGAACAAAGTTTGTGTTAAATGAGGCACAAGGAGCACAGGTTGAGCTAGTGAACTCTTCTAGTAATGGAACGCGATCGACAATATGACTAACTACGCTTATATCTTTATTGAGAGAATCATTATCCGGATTTTCATCTGGGGCACCATTAACTTTCGATATCCAAACATGAAGGTCGTATGAACCTATTGGATAATTAAATAGTTCGTCGCAGGCAAATGCATAAGTGTCTCCCATTTCCATGCTAAGTCCTTCAAAAGTTGAAGTATAAATCTCGCCACCATTTGATTGCCACTGAACTTCCAATGAAGTAATAGTAGACAAACCATTATTAAATACAACACCTGCAACATCAGTAGGGCCGTTTACAAAAGGATAAGTTGTTATTGAGGCCATTTGACCATCAATATTAGCTGGGTTAAATAATAAAATATCATCAAGATACCAGTAATTCATGTTATACAAATTTCCATCCAAGAAAAAGCAAAATTCAAAATCACTTTGACCAACATCGCTATTATCAACAGTGATTAGTAAATCTTCGGGCCCAATTGAACTACTTGGGCTTACTTCCCAAACAACGTTCCAATCACCACCACCTGATCTTGTAGCTGCTCCAATAGAATATGCTCCACCACCATAATTATCAAGATAATGCTTAAATCGTAATACAACTGATGTATAACCTGTTAAGTCAATAGTAGGGGAAACTAAACGTGATGTAGCAATAATTTGCTGCCAGGTAAACATGCCTTCAGGGGCAGTTCCATCAGCATTTGCTGTGGCACTTGTACTCCATTGACCGTTTAGATTATCAATTGACCAGCCTGCTGGCGGCATTTGATTATTACTAAAGTCCTCAGTGGTAAATGTTTGCGCAAATACACCAAGCGACATAGCAACAAGAAATAGTGCTGTGTAAAAAAATTTCATGATATAATTAATTTAGTAAATAATATAAATTTGGATTCCTATGTTATAGACTACCTAAGTAAAAAAAGGTTGCATAATAAAAAGACTATTGAATTAGGTAAACTATGTAGTTATATTACACATACTGTAAATAACTTATTACAAACATACAATATAATCAGGGATATTTATTTTAATCAATATGATATATATCATAATCATACTAATACAAAGTGTAATAACACTATTGTACTCTTATAATCTCGCCAGTTTCAATCTCATTACTTTTATTAAAAGCACGATCGATTATATAGGCTTTAAACTTAATTGTATCAAATGATGAGAGAGGATTATAAATAAATAATGTGTCTTCAAAAACACCTTTAATAGCTTGATTTCCACTAAATGGAGTAAGCACAGGAAAACGTGAGTTGAAAGTTAACGTGTCAAAATATGAAGAATCTGAATTCCAGGACAATAGTGGAACCTCAACAAATGTACCATTTTGCTTCTCAAAATATTTAATAATCAAATTATAATAATATTCACTATCACGGTCATAAGGAGGCAGTGTATCACCTTTGCTCAAACCAAGATCTCCATTACCATCAGTATAAGAAAATACTAGTACCCCGCGCTCAGTAATCCCTGTTTGTGGATTCATTAATACAACAAAATTACTATAGGTTATGGCTGGGATATCAGGAAAATCCTCAAACTTACGGCATGAGAGAACCACCGACCCAACAATCAGAAGAAGAATTAGTATTTTTGCAGCGTATTTCATACAGTAATTAACGAGACCATAAAAGTATAAAAATCATGCCAAAAATCAAGTCTTTAGAAAACAAGATTTTTAATATCAATAGTCATGATAATTTTAACGAAATTGTCCTTGAAATATTTCATTTTCAATATGAAAATAACACTATCTATCAGCAATTTGTCAACTTCCTAAATATTAATGTTTCAGGAATTACTCATTATTCACAAATCCCATTTCTTCCTATTGAGTTTTTTAAAAATCATAAAGTAGTTTCAGGAGAATTTAAAAATGAGGTAATCTTTTCGAGTAGTGGTACAACAGGCATGCAAACAAGTAAACACTATCTTGCATCACTAAAATTGTATGAAGCATCTTTTAATAAAGCATTTGAACTATTTTTCGGACCAATAACCGGTTATGTTATACTTGCACTTCTACCTTCATACCTCGAGAGAAGTGGTTCGTCATTAGTTTATATGGCTGACAAACTAATTGGCTTAAGTAAAAATAAACAAAGTGGATTTTATTTGAATGATTATCAAGAGTTACATTCAACACTTTTAAAACTAAAGGCGAAGAACCAGAAAGTGATGCTGTTAGGGGTTACATATGCATTATTGGATTTAGCTGAGCAGTATCCAATTAATTTTCCTGAATTAATAATAATGGAAACTGGCGGAATGAAAGGCAAACGAAAAGAACTCATACGTGATGAACTTCATGGTACTCTAAAAAATGCATTTGGTTTTGCTAATGTTTATTCAGAATACGGAATGACGGAGCTGCTTTCGCAAGCATATTCAGTAGGGGAAGGGATTTTTAACACACCACCATGGATGAAAATATTAATACGAGATGTAAATGATCCCATAAGTATTTTACCGATTGGTAAAACCGGAGGTATTAATATAATTGATTTAGCAAATATTCACTCATGTTCGTTTATTGCCACACAAGATTTGGGTAAAACTAATGAAGACCACAGTTTCGAGATACTAGGTAGATTTGATAGTAGCGATGTTAGAGGCTGTAACCTGATGGTTGTTTAAGGTTGAAATCTAAATTTTGTAGTTATATTACCATCAAACTAATTTCCCCTAACTTTTTTTGCTTCTTTTTTAGCTTCTTCATTTAGCTTCTTCGAGGCTATTTTTGCTTCTTTAATTATATCATCAGCATGTTTTTTTACCTCTTCAATAATTGCATCGGCATTATTATTCACCTCATATTTTAATTGTTTTGCCACTTCCTTGGCTGCCATTTCAGCTACAAATCCATTTTTTTTACCTTCAGCAATAAGAGCCTTTGCTTGTTTATCAGCTTCTGTAATTAGATTCTTCTTTGCGGCTGCGGCATCGGTTTTCAAAAGTTTAGCTTGCTCTTCAGCTTCTTTAATTAATTGTTTAGACTGTTTATTGGCATCATCAATAATTTTTTGCGCCTTTACTTCAGCATCTTCACTTAGCTTTTCCTTAGCTTTATTTAACTCTTCAGCAACTGTTTCCTTTACCTCCTTTACAATGGTATTGCTTTTACTAGCATTAAATGCTGTACTAATTTTAGGATTGTCAAGTGTCCCATCTATGGAAATACTAACTGGAATCATATCAGAAACACTAATGTTTGCACCATAACTATTAACTTGAGCCAACAATCCGTCAATTACTTTATTTGCTTCAGAACCAAATTCTGAACGAGGAACATCAAGTTTTAGAGTATACCCAATTGACTTGTCAAAACTTGTCCATCCTTCAATTTCGGCATCAATATTTTGATATTTAAACTTTGTTGGTTGTACTTCAAGTTTGCCATCCACAAACTCAAAATTAACATGAATTTTATCAATTTCCATGCTATTGAAATTAATAAGCTTGAGACTTTGAGCAATTTGTGTTAATGAATTAAGATCATTTATTGTGATTTTTGTTGTTGACAATGTACCTGACCCATTAGTGGTTGAATAAACCGGCAACATATGGTTATCCAATACTGTATTCAAACGGAAATCGGCAGAGAATAATCCAGTGGTCTTTTTTGCCAACGGGAGATAATTTCTAATTATGGCAAATTGATTATAGGCATCTGGAATACTCATATTTTTCATATTCAAATTAAAATCAACTTCTGGCTTTTCCAAATTAACAGTTGAATAGCTGCCAACAACAATCATTTTACCTTCAACGGCATCCATGCTCAAATTCTTAATTTGTAAGATTCTGTTATTCAATATTAGTTTACCGGTAACATTATCCATTTCCAAACTATCGTAAATAAGTTTTTGGAATTTTGCCAACACCGTAAAATTGATATTATCAGGAATTTCAACAATGAAATCTGATGTACCTTCAGTATGCCCTTGATTAGCAGGTTTATTATCCATAGAAGAACTACTTTCAACATCCGGCACTGATAACAATTCATCAATATTTAAATAGCTTGAATTTATTATTAGGTTACCACCTAATTTACCATTATTAAAATAATAGGGTAAATAATTTACAATTTTACCAGTTGCTTGAATATTATTTTTACCTGTGGTAGCATTAAAACTAACTAAATCAAGATATTTAGGTGAGAAATTCAATTGTACAGTAACGATATTTATGGGATCTTTAATTGTGCTTGTCTTATAATTAATATCTCTAGCCAGTATTGATCCCATCGCAATAAATCTATTATCACCCGAGGTTAAATTATTTTCTTCAATTGAGGATAAAGCCCCCTCAAACTTCACATTAAAACTTAGATCTCCAACTAATTCATCGCCACCCTCAATGGGATAAAAGTTTTTTATATCGGCAAGGTTTATTTCGCCTATAATTCTTGTGTCTATATTTGGATCAGAAATAGGTGTACTAATTTTAACGTTTGCACTAAACTGATTTTTGCCCAGCATCATATTTAATTTGCCAATATCAATAATTGTATTATCAATATCACCACCAGTATTTGAGATATTTGCTTCAACAACTATATTTTTCACCGAACCAGGTAAATCGGGATATTTAAACATTGCATCATCAACACTTGCTGAAATATTAAACGATGGAATATGCTTGTCACTATAAACACCCTTTACAAATCCATTTATTGAAAACTTGCCTTCTGTTTCTATTTTACCAAAGTCATTTGCATAGATGGCAGGAACTAAAGACAGTATATCCTTAAACTTATTTCCAACAGAGTTAAAAGTAAGTATGAGATTCAAATCATCCTCAATATACGAGACTGTACCATCGAAGCTCGTAAACAAATCATTAATAATTAACTCATTCTTCCCAAGGGTGTATATCTCATTTATAATATCAGCATCAATGCTAGCTTTATAAACCACTGCAACATTTGATAGATAAGGAATATCCTCATAGATTAAAGTAAGACTTGCGATTTTTGTATTCGTAAAAAGCACAACATCATCAGTTGCCAGTTTTCCTGATAATGTATGATTTAAACCACTTAAATACACTTGAGTATTTAATTCGGCATTGCAATAAGTAAGTTCACCCTGAGATATGTGAAATTTATTAATATCTAGATTAAATCCAGAATCATTATCAGTGCTATTATCTTTAGAATTAACATTTTCAGCATCTGTATGGGGTAGGCTTATATCATAATTTGACTTTCCATTTTCGAGTACTTTTATATTAACAATTGGAGAGTAAACCTTGATGCCTTTTATTCTGTAGCTATCGCTATTAATTACGCTAAAAAGATCAAGGGCCATCGATATTCTTTCAATCTTGATTAAAGTATCTTTCTCAAATTCATTTTTCCCAACAATATTAAGTCCGTAAATTGAAATATTAAAATCAGGAAAGCTACTAAACAGACTGAGGTCAATATTATCAAAATCAATTGTTGCGTTAACATTTTTATTTAGCTCATTTTTGGTTAAACTAATTATTTCTGACTTATATATTGCTGGAAGAATAAAAATTAGAACAATAACGATAACAATTAGAGCAGCAAGAATTTTCAGTAGTATTTTCATCTATTTAAAAATTTGTAGTTCGTTTTGAATAAAGCTTCTGCGAAATTAAACAAAGATTTAATATGATTTGTATGATAGTAATTATGTCAGTAATACAAATTATTAAGTTTGTGCATAATTTGAAAGATTAATTTATTGATTAAATAAAATAAGCTGCCTCATTATATTGAAGCAGCTCAATTACAAAACATAGAACCCTTTCATTATGCTTATGAAAAAATGGATTGGTTAATTCAGTTACAATACCACTTATGAAAGGGATAATGTTTATTTTATTACAATGAAATTTTTAGTGAAATACTCTCCATTTTTCATTTCTACTTTTATAAAATACTGACCTTCGGGCATTTTAGAAGTAGGTAAACTTTTTGTTACAGCTTGGCCAGTTCCTATACCGGTAGCAGTAAACATAACCTGTCCGAGTAAATTTTGCACAATGATTGTATATCCATCACTCATGTTTACAATAAAATTAATATTTAGTATATCATGTGCTGGATTTGGGTAGATACTAAATTCAGCAGCGGCAATTTCATCTATGGCTGTACAATCATCAATTGTAACTTCAAATAGCTCCGAACTACCAGAACAGTCATTAACTATAGTCTCCGTAACCTCAACTATACCAACACCAGGATCACCCCATAATACTGTTATCATATTTGTACCAGAACCATAGGTAATTTCACCACCTGTTACCGTCCATACGTATGTGCTTCCAGTGTTATCCTCGGTTAAATAATCAGATTCTTCTTCGTCGCAAACAATTGATAAACCTGTAATCTCAGGAGAAGGGATCGATGCTACCGTAATCATTAAAGGATCAGATTCATTACCATAACCGCAATCGTTATAACCTTGAGCTGTTAATGATGCATCGCCTGTAAAATTAATATTCCACTCAATGGAGATATTTTCGTCACCACCTATAATTATACCTGCATCAGTTGGTATTAAATTCCAATATATTGTATCAGATGCAAATATGATTTCAGTAGAATACTCAGTTGTTGATGCCTGACAAACTTCCTGCGGACCTACTGGTGTTGTGGCTTGCTCAGGTGCAAATTCCACAAAAATGTATGGTGTTCCTACCATATTTTCTGAACAAGTACCAGTTGAACCTGTAACAGTGTAAATACCTTGCCCTGTTTGAAGACCAAAACTAAGTGAGTTTCCAGTTCCGGCAAGTATAGTTCCAGTACTTGTACCATCTAAAAATAG
>JASFZK010000282.1:0-35068 GCA_045267845.1 Bacteroidota bacterium
AGGAATTCATAAAAAGAGCACAGTATTACAAAAATATTTTTGACAAAAATACCGGCTTTTTCAGAGGTAAAAGCAATGGCTGTTTTATTGAGCCTTTTGATGCCACACAGGTTAATTTTATGCTAACCGAGGCCAACACATGGCAATATAATTTTTTTGTGCCTCAGGATATTAATACACATATTGAGCTTCTTGGCGGAGACGATAATTATGAAGCTAAACTTGATACTTTGTTTAGCACTACATCTGAATTATCAGGTAGACATCAGTCAGATATTACCGGATTAATTGGGCAATACGCTCATGGTAATGAGCCAAGTCATAATATGGCTTATCTGTATAACTATATCGGCAAACCATGGAAAACTCAAAAGCTAATTAATCAAATAAGTAGTGAGCTTTATTCAAATGCTCCCGATGGTTTAAGTGGGAATGAAGACTGTGGACAAATGTCTGCCTGGTATGTTATGAGTGCAATGGGATTCTATCCGGTTACCCCCGGAAGTACAACTTATGTAATTGGCACACCACTTTTTAATGAGTTAGAAATTCATCTGGAAAACAGCAACATATTTACGATTAAGGCTTTACGCGAAAGTAGTGATGATATTTATGTGCAAACTGTTTGGCACAACGGAAATGAATATCCTCGTTCGTACATAACTCATGATATGATAATGGATGGAGGCGAACTTGTATTTGGGATGGGTAATAAACCTAACCCCGACTTTGGCAAAGCTATTTCCAGTAGACCAAAGCAAAAGATAATTGATTTTATAATTACACCGGTGCCGTATTTCGAATCACAATCAAAAACATTTATAAACGAGATGGAGATCTCAATTGGAGATATTAGCGATAATTCGGATATTTCTTTCATACAGAATGATGGAAAAACGAATAATTATACAAGTACTTTTAGTATTACCAATTCAATAAAATTAACTTCTTATGCTGAATTAAATGGAGTAAAAAGCTTTACAGAAAAAGCTGAATTTATAAAAATCCCATTCAATCGTAATATAATACTTGGCACACAATTTAGTAGCCAATATACTGCCGGTGGTAACAATGCATTAATTAATACAATAAGAGGAGGGTACGATTTTAAAACAGGGAATTGGCAAGGCTATCGTGGCAAAAACTTAGAAGCTGTTGTTGATTTAGGTAAACCACAAAACATTTCAAAAGTAGGAATCGGTTTTTTGCAAGATGAAAACTCTTGGATATTTATGCCTCTTACTGTGAAATTTGAATATTCGATTGATGGAGTAAAATATATGCCTCTTGGCATTGTTAAAAATACAATAAGTCAACATAGCACTGGTGCAATAATTAAGGACTTTATTGTGAGCAACGTTAACAAACCCATTAGGTTTATACGTGTATCGGCAATTAATCAAGGGGTATGCCCTGAATGGCATAAAGGTGTAGGCGAATCATGCTGGATTTTTGCAGATGAGATATGGGTGGAGTAAATTGGTATTATTTATAAATCATCTTTCAGTTTACAATTTGATGTAAATTATAAACTGGAAAAACAACTAAAAAATACAGTGTGAATATTTGGTATTACATAACTAATGACATAACCTAGGTTGCATTCCAACTCAAGTTATGCCATTAAAATATTCTCAAATAACATTTAATACCAATTACAATTCCATATTACCGATAAAAAAATTGAATTGTTTTTTTCTTTATTAAGGAAGAAAATATTTGGATAGCCATAGCTATGGAAATATTTTCTAACGAATAGAAAGGGGAAAAGAAACGATTTATATCGGCAATTTGGTGTTGTAGTTAGTATTATATTAGTCTACTCTTCCAAACTTAATGGCTACCATAAAACTTATGGCATTTGATCTAATTGTTAAACCATCAAGATTAGCTAAGTTTGAAAAACCATATGAGTATAATGTTGAAAATTGAAATCTGTTGACTTCCAAACCAACTTCAACATTTGCTCCAAAATTAAATGGTTTAATAAAATCCGTTACATCTGTGCCAACTGTTTGATGATCATTATCCCATTCGTCATCTGCTTTATATAATAGAGTAGCATACGTGTTATACGACAAAGTTGGTCCAGCCATAATAAAAAGATTAATATCTCCAAGTTCATGTCTATAACCAAAATTAATTGGCATATCAATACTTGCAACTATTTCATACTCTTTCGAATCGTAAACAACACCATTAATAGTTCTTGTTGATTTATATCTAAACCCCTTTGCAGCACCGTATAATCCTACTTGAGCAAACAGAAAGTCATTTACAGCAACTTCAAGAAAAAACCCTAGTCGAGGTGTAATCAACCTTTTGGTATCTAAATCATCATTGGCATTATTATTATCATCATATATTCTTAAATTTGACAAGTCAACACCCATTTTAAATCCACCGTTAACTTGTGCATTTAAATTGCCAAAAGAAATTGAGGCTATCAAAACGATAGCAATAAGCAAGTTTTTTTTCATTCTATAAAGTTTTTAAGTTCTTAACAAACATAGTAAAATAATGATTGCTTACCAGCTATTCTATGGGCATATATTTATAAGATAAAGTAATGATATCATCACAAATATCATTAGACTAACTAGTTAACAGCTTATTTAAAATGCATATAAATTTCATGTAAAATTATAAACTTGCAGATATAAATTATATTTAGAGAATCAATAAAAGAGCCAATATAAGTACATATAACAAAGTGAATAAAACTGCAACAGACAAAACTTAACTATTTTTGCAGAAATTATAATGAAATGGAATTGCAAAAAACAAAAGCAAAACTTTTAACCAAGTGCATAAATCAACAATCAGAAGTAATAAGGCAACTACAGCAAGAAATAACCGATGCCCAAAACCAGGCAAATGATTATGGTCAGCCAAAGGATCGTTATGATGCATTTCGTACTAAACTGATGAGACAGATTGAGCTGTATGCCGGGCAACTGGACAAGGCAAAAATTGTAATAGATACTTTTCAAAAAATTGATATTGAGAAGGAATCTACAGAAGTTGAATTTGGTTCTTTGGTAATTACGAATAAACAAATGCTTTTTGTTTCAGCTGGTTTGGGAAAAGTTGAATTGGAGGGAGAGACATATTATGCAGTTTCGCCGCATGTGCCAATTTTTAATGCACTTAAAGGGAAAAAACAAGGCAACGAAGTAGTATTTAACGGAACAAAACTTGTGATTCTAGAAATTTATTAAACATTCATTCCCGAAAAACATACTATAATTGATATAAAAAATGATAATAATAGACGGACCGTACATAAGTGAATTTTTATTGCAAACAATCAGAGATAAAAAATTTCAAATAATATCAACACCTGCTGCCAGACAAATGATCACTGATGATTCGTTAAACTGGATAAGTGAAGAAGATGCCGTTCAGATTTTTAAGGAGAACCCAAATACCAGAATTTATACCAATTCGGAAAATTCAATAAGTTGGATTGAAAATAATTTCAGTTTTTCAGACTTGCCAAATAAAATTCGCATATTTAAGAATAAAATAATGTTCAGGGAAATGATAGTAGACTCATTTCCCGAATATTTTTATAAGGGAGTTAAATATAGTGAACTAAGAGAACTAAATATTGATGAATATAAATTCCCATTTATTATTAAACCTGCCGTGGGATTCTTCAGTTTGGCAGTTTATAAAGTTGATGATAAAAATGATTGGAATAAAGTATTGGAAAATATTGAGAATGAAATTGACAAAGTAAAAGGCTTGTACCCGAAGGAAGTGGTTAATATTAACGATTTCATTATAGAGGAATATATTGATGGAGATGAATATGCCATCGATTGTTATTTTGATGATAATGGTGAGCCAGTCATATTAAATATTCTTCATCATATTTTTTCGTCAAATAAGGATGTAAGTGACAGAGTTTACACAACCTCAAAAAAGATAATTGAAGAATTAAAAAATGAGATTCAGGAATTTCTTGTGACAATTGGAACTCAGGCAGGCTTAAAAAACTTTCCGGCACATATTGAAGTACGAATAAATAAAGGAAAGGTAGTGCCCATAGAAGTAAATCCACTAAGATTTGGAGGATGGTGTACCACTGGAGATCAATCGTGGTATGCGTGGGGGATTAATTCATATGAGTATTTTTTCAATAATAAAAAACCCAATTGGGAAGACATTTTTAGAACCAGAGAAAACAATAACTACAACATTATTGTATTGGATAACAATTCAGGAATCGACAAAAATCAAATTGAATATTTTGATTATGACAAACTATTATCCGACTTTAAAAATCCACTAAGCTTACGAAAAGCAGACTATAAAAAATTCCCAGTTTTTGGATTTTTATTCACTGAAACAACTCCTGGAAATGATAAAGAAACTCATAAAATATTAACTTCGGATTTGAAAAAATATATCAAAACGAAATAGTTTATACGAATCAAGCCTTAACAATCTGCAAAAAAACAAACAAATTCACATACCATGGAATAAAACGTAATTCCTGCTTGTCTAATTACTGAATCAAAAAAAATAAACGTATGAAACGATTAACATTGATAGTAACAGTAATTGCATTAAGTACTGTACTTGCTTTCTCGCAAAACAGCGCACACACAAAAACCATGGAAGAAGTTAAAAAATACATTGATGACAATGTATTTCCAACCATCGAAAAGCAACAAGCAAAATATTTAAGTAATCTTTCAGAAACTGAAAAAACAGAACTGAACAACATAAAAGAGAAAAGATCATCGCAAAAAAATGGATTCTCTGGAAAACAAAATAAGAAATCGGGAAATAATAAATCAAAAAACAGATATAACAATTCTGAAAATAGTTTATTCCCCGAGGTTAAAAAGATTACAGATGCCCATCCGAAACTAAATGCATCTTATATGGATATTATCGATAACGATAAATCAAAATGGATTGCAGATATTGTAGCAATACACGAGAGTAATGATTCGCAGCCCATGCACACTGATGATGGCAAAATGGGTGTAGAAATGTTTTTTACAAGAATGGCTAACCCCGAATGGTTACTACTTTGGGACGCATCAAACCCACGTAATACCCATGCTGGTATGAGAACAAAAAGTGATTTTAAGGGAAAGAGGAATATGCATGCAAAAGCCAAGTTAACTCCAGAACTTAGAGCAGAAATAAAGTCATATACCACAAAAAATATTATCCCGGTTATAGCCAGCGAAAGAAAAAACTTTGATGAGTTTCTTTCAGACAATGAAAAAAAGATAATTAAAACTGCTCGTGAAAAAATTGAGGTTAGAAAAATAATGTTTAAGAATTGGTACGAAAGTGAAGATTTTGAAGCCGGTAAACGTGCAAAGGATCCTAGTTTTGATAATATGCGTACCGATATGCAAAATAGTATGGCTGAAGTAAGGGAAATTGCAATTGCTCATAATGATGAAATTAGTGAGAGTATTGCTAATATAAAAAGTCATGCAAAAGAATGGCACAAGGAAATAAGCACAATAAGCGAAAAAAATAATCAAGATCCTGACGAAACAAATATGATGATCAGGCAAAAAATGCACAAATCTCAAACCCCTATTTCATTTTTACTTTTCAATCCTAATAAAGCAGAGGAAGCCGACTTATTTGGCTTTAACAAAGAAGATGAAATAAAACTGATTGTTTACCCAAATCCTGTTTTTGAAAATGCCACTATTGCAATTCTTAATGCTGCAGATAATAATATTCAAGCAGTACTTTTTACAAAAGAGGGAGAAATGGTTAAAACACTTTACGATGGACAAAATACAAAACAACGGCTTGAAGTTATGCTAAATGTATCAGAGTTAAACAATGATATTTACATTGTTAAAGTTAAAACTGATGGTAACGAAATTAGCAGAAAAATTGTAATAAGCCGTTAGAAAATATAAATTAAAATTCAATTGTTATTAGTACCTGAAGAATACCAAAACCATAAGTCAGAAGCAATACCAATTAAATTTCAGAATGCGCTTTTTAAATCAATAGATTTTTTGTTTTGACGAATTTGAAAAATATTTGCATATCCATAGATACGGAAATATTTTTCAAAGAAGGTTAAACTAAAAAGGTGAAGATATAACAGCACATTTTAATGTTTAGTTGGTATAAGGAGCAATAATGCTTCAGTCTTCTGACTTTTTAAGAATAGACTAAAACACAACCTGGAATCTCATTTGAATAATATTAGCTTTCCCAATATTTTTAACATCTGTATAAACATAATTGAAAGCAACCTTTGTAGCCGGATTTAAATACCAGTTAACACCCCCAGTAATACTACTCATTTGTCCGCCATTAAGATTGGCATCATCAAGATCAATATTTGAATATCTAAGTGATACTTCAAAGGCTCCAAGTCCACCATCCTTCCCAAAATTCTTTTTTGGCTTGATAATATCGAATGTGGTTTTAGAAGGTACATAATTTTTATGCTCACCAGTAATAAACCAACTAATTGTACCATAATACGCCTTAAACATGTACGAAGAATTAGTTAAAGTAGATGTTGATGAAGGGTTTACATTGGAAACTGTGTATTCACTTTCAAAAGAAAGTGAACCTCTGATAAAAAGAAATTCAGAATTAAAAATATTAATATCAGATATTTTATCCATTACAATATTAAGATATTTTGGAGCTAAATGAGCCTCGGGACGTAGGCTATAAGTAACTTCTGTATTATCATGATATTGGTGAGCAAATGATGCCCCAAGGTGTAATATAGTATAGCCTTGCTCAACTTTATAAACAGGGAGTCCGGTTAACCTGAATACCAAATTATACTTACTACCTACATATTTACCTGAATTAGATGATGGATAAAAATAACCGGCATACCACGATAATCTTTTTTTGAGATGCTGATTAAATATCATAAAACCTAGGTCTCTATCATTATCAAATACATTTCCAAGGGGTCGCTCCATCTCTGTTAAATATTTGGAGCTTGTAAGAAATACCAAGCCAAATGGGTCTTTAAAATTACCAACCTGGAGGTTACCAACTACAGGAATTTTTGTTAACCGAATATATGCATCTTTAATAACAGCTTTATCACCAGCAAAATCCATTTGAAATTTGAATTTGATGTTATTATATACTTGTCCTGATATATAAAATCTGGCCCTCCTAATCTCTGCCCCATTGTTAGCATCAAAATGTTTATTTAGCGAATCATCTTGCTGTATCCACATAACATCGTATTGAACACGACCACCAATTTTAATTTTAGTACTACCATCGGTGCTGGCAATTTTTAAACCATTATTCCAATTAACTTTAAAATCTTTTGAACTTTGGCTTATGGCCATATAATTAAATAATACAAAAACTATTACAAGGTAAATTCTATTCATTTCCCAATTTTAAATTACATTCCAACATCAAAAAATGCTCATCATTTAATAAGCGGACAAAAATGCAAAAATGAAAAATATTCTAATACTAAAAGTGAATGTTAAAAATTTAATCTAAACTTAACATTAAATTATGGGATAAGCCTGGCCTTTAAATAAATTGGATTGTGATCGCTATCCTGAAATTTCAAATCAATTACCTCAACATCAATAATATCAATATTAGGAGAAGTTAAAAAGTAATCGAGGCAAGTGGTTGTATTTTCGCCAATTACATATGATTTGTTATTACTTCTATTGGTAGGAGCACTATTATCATAAGCCCATTGCCAGCCCACAGGCATAAAATCAGCATTCATTTTAACTTCGGAAGATATGAATTTATGTCCATTATAATTATCATCAGGCGTGTAACCAGGAGGGTTTTGATTCCAGTCGCCACCTGCAATAACATAATTACCTTTACCATACTCATCAAGCATTACGGTTTTAAGAATCTGGAGTTCTTCAAGTCGAAGAATACTATCATAAACATATGCTGAATTGTGAGTATTGATAATCACAAGTTCTTTTCCATTTTTAATGGGATATCTGTTAAGTAGGAAGCATCTATCTAGCAAAAATAGTTTATCGGGCCATGATGCAATTAACGGATAAGCATATCGTATGGCTTCTGCCGGAGCAAAATCTGAGAATGTCATCAAACCTGCTTCCACATATCCCATTGGATCTTCAACAGGAACAGGCACAAATTGTACCATGTAGTTTTTTGCAAATACGCCATAACTACCTTCTTTTGCATTAGAAATTAAATCAACCTGATTTTCATTATAACTTCTTTTTGCCTTTATATCTACTTCTTGCAGCATCCAAAAGTCAACTGTATCATTTCTCATTACAAAATCGATAATGTTACCAAGATATTTTTCTGATAACTCTTTTGTGGGACGTGACATCTTGCCTCCATCATAAAAAAAGTCCTGTTCCTGACCAAGGCCAGCATACCCAATATTCCAGTTAATTAATGAGAAAGTGTCTTGTTGTAGCTCAATAATATTACCAATTGTATTTCTTTCGACAATAACCTCAACCTTATCAGGTTTATAATCAGTAATGGTTATATAGGCTACAAAACCAACAAAAGTGAGTATTAAGATTAATAATATCCACCCAATAGTTCTAAGTATTTTTCTCATAACAGCTCCCATAGTAGAATTTTTTGGGAAAAGTAATTAAATTTATTTAATCAACACCTATTTCAAAACTAAAAAAAGTGAATATATTCTACCATAAAATAAAAACAGAAGCCTTCCAACTTCTGCTTTATATAAATAATTTAAACAACCTCTTTATTTACTATGAACCTCTATTCAAACTGAGGTTATAAAGATTCTTTAATCCCATTTGCTATATCCTTTTGCAAATTGCCAATAATACTTTTGGCTTCTTCCATATATTTTTTGGGATCAGCGGAAATCTGATATTCAGTGGATAGTGCTAAACCAAACAATTCAGCATCACTTGCATTATTTTTGGTAGTATTAAACCCAAGGTTCCAATCGCCACCACCCCAAACAGGTAGTTTTTTATAGTAAACTTCAGTTTTCCCACCGCTTGCCGAAAAAATACTTACCTGAACCGACACCGCCATTACAGCATTGGTTTTCAGCTTAATGTCTCTATAACCGCTACTTCCATCAAAGGATGCAAAACTTATATAAAAGTTTATCAAAATTAAATTATACTTTTCCTTGGCTGCTAATTTCAAATTAAAATTACCCCATTTTAATAGATTTGTAGTTTGATAGATATTCTTGTTTCTTGGTTGGAAACTTACGTCACGATGTACAGCCCATGCTCCATAACCGGGTATGGAACCATCAGAAATTTTCTTTTTCCCTTCCTCAATGGGATTGTCACCAGTTGAACCAATATACTCGTCTTTTTTATTTTTGGCAATTTTTGTTTGTACAAACTCTGTCGCCATCACATCATCCCCTTCGGTCATTTGTAGTCCTGCAGCTTCTAGTTCTTTTACGAACTCCTTATAAAGTACCTCAACCATAAGTAAATAAGATTCATTATCTAATCCTCCAAGCCCGGCTTTTGAATGAACCCCGCTAGTTGCCGTAGTGTTTGAGCCTTTCATATAGGTAGCTTGTGATACGGTGTATCCTGCAATAAAAGTTTTATTTTTCTTCAACGATTTTACACTACCTCCCGATATATTAACTTTTCGTTTATAATCATTGGCATAATCAACCTTGTCCCAATTTGTTTGTGCAAATAATGTTCCTGTAAACAGGATAATAACTAATAATAACATTGTTTTCATGATGTAGTTTTTAATTAGAGTTTATGATGTGCAAATATTGGAAGACTAGGAAAGTCAGTCAATACGTAGAAGTTCGTATTTATGAGATGAAATTGATTGAACTAAACCAAAGTTGAAAGATGGGGGAAACAAATTGAAAAGGTAGATACTAGATATAAAAGCTAAATTATTCGCTCTTTTTTAGCTAGGTTAACAGCCTCAACTTTGTTATGAACTTGTAATTTTCGATAGGTATTTTCCACATGTTTTCTCACAGTGCCAGGACTGATATGCAAATTATCTCCAATTTCGTTATTGTTAAGGCCTGTGCTTAATTGTTCCAATACTTCTATTTCTCTTTTTGTGAGTTCATAATTATTTTTCGAATCTAAAGAAGAAATCTCCATTGGGTTTCTCAGCAATTTTAGTGCTTTTAAAGCGATGGACGGCGACATGGGAGCTCCACCATTATTTATCTCCATGATGCCCTGGTGCAATTGCTCCGAATTTTCATCTTTAAGCAAATAACCATCAGCCCCCGCAAGTATTGAGTTGAATATGTTTTCGGCATCATCAAAAATAGTTAGCATTATAATTTTGATGTGTGGATATTTCATTTTCACAACTTTTGTTGCAGCAATTCCATCCATTTTAGGCATTTGGATATCCATAAGTATTACATCCAGATTATGATCTTTCTCTAGTTTCTTAATTAAATCAGCACCATTTACACATCTGTACTTATATACAAGATCATCAAAAAATGAGATTTTCTCTTTTATTGACTGAGCTAAAAAATTATTGTCTTCGGCTAAAGCTATTTTTATCATGGTAAAATTCTTTGTGCAAAAGTAAACACAGTTTTAATTCTGTGTAATACGCAATGTTTCGTATTGTTTACAATGTTCTATGAGAGTATAATTGAAACCTCAGTTCCGGTACCCTTTTTTGATATTATTAAAGTGCTTAGGCCAACTTCTTCCATCCTATTTTCCATATTAGCAAGTCCATTTCCCTCAGCTATAGAGGCTCTATCAAATCCAATACCATCATCAGTTATGGTAATTTTTTTAATTGATGCATCAAAAGTTATACATGTTGCATTTGCATATTTAACAGCATTATTAATTGCTTCTTGTATGGTACGAAACGCATTAATAGCTTGTGTTGAATTCATTTTTTTTTGTGATTGACTCAAATTAATTTTAAACTTAATTTCAGGAAATCCCAGTTTTGCTTTGTTAACAAACTCAGCCACCTTTACTGATAGTTGCTCAATTGTAATACTTTCGGACTGAATGGCCCATATTGTGTCACGCAATTGGCTCATGGTATCTTTAGTGAAATCAGCTAGCTGAGCTAGTTTCTCATCTTTAATATTAACATCAGGGAAATGACTTATATTATCTAGTGACGAAATTACAAAAGTAAGTTGTGACCCAATATTATCGTGCAAATCTCTTGAGATTCTTAGTTTTTCGGTTTGTATTTTATTTATGGTTTCTGCTTTTTCGAGGGCAACTTGTTGACGAAGTTTTTCGTGTTTATTTTTTTGATTTTTATAGATACCAAAACCTATTATTATCATAGTTAGTATACCCACAAAAGCTCCAAGCAACTGCAAATTTTTAGTTTGTACTTCTATTTGTTGTTCTGCAATTTCAACCTTCTGCTCCACCAGTAGCTTTTCTTTTTTCTCGGTTTCATATTGAGTACTAAGCTCTTCAATTACTTTGGTATTATCAATATTATATATTGAATCTTTGTAAATATTAGCAAGGCTATCGTATGTAAAAGCAAAACGGTAATTATTAGTTACCTGATAATAATAGGACAAACCTTCGTAGGCATTTTGTAATCTAACTAGGGAATTTGTTGAAACAGCCAAGGCTATTCCTTTTTGGATATATACCAAAGCCGAATCGTATTTTTGTTGTTTAATAAAGGAGTTACCCAGATTTGAATAAACTATTGAAAGTCCATAAACCTCACCAAGTACGAGGTAAATTTGTTTGGCCTTTTTATAATACGTAATACTTTTTTCCAATTGCCCTTTTGCCTTATAAATTATCCCAAAATTTATCATTAATCCACCTTCAATATCCAGCATATTTTTTTTAGCAATCATTGCATCAACAATTTGGAATATTGAATCTGCTTTATCATATTTATCTTCGCGAAGGTATGATACACCAAAATTAATAAGAGCTTTACTAAGCCCTATGGTATCATTTAGCTGATTGGCAATCTTAATTGATTTATGATAGTACTTTCTGGCTTTTTCCAATTTATTCTGACTTTTATAAATCTCGGCTATATTATTACTCATCAACCCAATTTGTTGGTAATAATTATTTTCCTCACACAATTTCAAGCTCCTGATGTAGAATGATATGGCCTTATCATATTTACCCAGCTCATAAAGGGAATTGCCAATTTTACTATAACTTGATAATAGGCTATAATTGTCGCCATGTGATAACCTTATTTGAAGGGCTTTTTGATTAAAATCCAATGATTTTTGAAAATCACTTTTCATATACCAAACAATAGCTAATACATTATAGCCTTCAGCAATAAGTAAGGAATCGCCTAATTTTTTGGCCTCATCCAAACATTTTTGTCCATAAATTAACGACAAGTCGGTATTATTAAAACTTGTGAAATAGCAGATATCCGAGAGCAGAATAACCTTTTCTTTTCCGTGTAATCCGTCAGCTACAATTATCAGGCTATCAATATTTGTTGATTTTAAAGTTAAGATAGTGAGGCAAAATAATATTAGAAGTGCAAAGAGTTTTTTCATTTAAATAAACAATTTTTTTAGGCAACATAAAGTTGATAAGTAAAGTACGCTAATCTATACAAATATTACTAATTTTGGAGTTAATGTGAATATGACATAAAACATATTAATATGAAATGGATAAGCCATATTAAAATACCTGTATTACTTTTAGTGATGTTTTTACTGATTGGGAATGTTTACTCGCAAGACAAGGAAAAATACTCTGCGGATTCATTACAAAAAGTATGGGAAGCATATTTTGACAGTATTTCTACAGTTAGACGAGTTATATTTTTAAAAGACTTTGAGAATTTTCCTAAGGATACTGCTGGAACAATTAATATTAATGGTTTGCATTTGAAAAAATTACCAGACTTAAGCCAGTTTAACAATATTAACACATTAGAAGCCACCGGAAATAAACTAAAAAAGATTTCATCGAAACAAATTAAAATTGATAGCTTAACACGCCTCAATTTAAGTATCAACAATATAAAGAGGATATGCTTCCCTAGGAATTCCTTAATAGAAAGTCTTGACCTTTCGAATAATGAATTTCATAGAATACCTTGGTCGATAAGAAGACTCAAACATTTGAAATCGCTAACAATTAGTAATAATCGAATTAAGCGGATTCCTCGTTTTTTGAAAAGAATGGAACAGCTCACCTTATTGGAAATCAATTTTAATAATATTAAACCTGTTAAAGCAGATTTTAGAAGGCTGAAGAATATTGAAATACTTGTAATGGCAGGTAACAATATAAGTGTGCTTCCAAATAATATTTATGAGCTCGAATCCATAAAAAAAATAAACTTCTCAAAGAATAAGATAAGTAGCCTGCCAGCAGAATTTGCACAGCTTGATAGCCTTGAAATAATAATATTCTATAAAAATGAATTCAACAATATTCCTCTTGAAATTACAGAGTTACCAAATTTGAGAATAATCGACTTCTATTATAATAATATAAGTGAAATACCAGATGAAATAGGTAATATCAGAAACCTAAAAATAATTTTTTTAGCATTTAATAAAATTGAAGTAATGCCAGATACGATAAGATCGCTTCATAAGCTAAAAGCATTGTATATTCATGATAATCAGCTACACCATGTACCTAACTGGATTACCGAACTTCATAACCTTGAGGTAATTGACATTAGCTACAACAACTTATTTTCCATCCCCGACATGTCGGAGATGCCTGCGCTTTATGAGGTAGACATACAGGAAAATGAGATTGATCATTTCCCGTGGAAACTTATGGAAAAGCCAAATTTGAAACTTCTATTTATTAGAGGAAACCCGTTTATACTTGACAATGACGAAAAACAACAATTAAAAATTACTTTGGATGAAAAGAGAGCCATTGGTATTGTTATTGTGGATTGATTTTAGGGATAGTTATGTTAAGAAAACCCACCATTTTTATCTTTAAAGCCGAAATTATATTGAAATTACAAGATATTTTTTTACTATTTTTGGGTGCAGAAGAATAGTATGAAAACTCTACAGGCATTTTTATTTTTCCTTATTATTTACAGCGGATTAGTAGCTCAGGACACTACTAACTATTTTGAAAGATATGATATATCGGACAAAGATGACTGGCGTAAAAAACGTGAATCGTATTACATAAATTCAGTTTCGATTCATGAAGCCGATGTTCAAAGTTATTATTACAAAGGAATAGAAAATATGATTAGGGGTGATTACGACCTTGCCATTTCTGATTTTAAAATGTCGAAAGATATAGGTGAGTATAACTCACGAGATTGGCTAACCCTTAGTGATGAAAAAAATTATCACCCTATTTTTTTATCGGCACTTGTTTTAACATGTTAAACCAAAGTGATAGTGCAATTTATTATTTTCAGGAAACCATGAATAAATATCCCAAATTTGAGCATGTGTACATTGAGTTAGCTAAAATTCATGCAAACGAAGAAAACTATGAGTTAGCACTTGAATACTGTAGTAAGCTTCTTGATATTAATGATCAATCAATTGATGCCCACTATATTAAATCTTTAGTTTATTTTTATCAAGGTAAAATAAAAAAATCCGTAAAAGAGGTAAAAACCTCTCTTAAAAGCCATCCAAATAATTTTTTCCTAAATACATTATTGGGCAATATTTATTATTTAAGAAACAAAGAAACACAAGCCATAAATTCATTTACTATAGCAATTGAATCTGCTCCTGACATATCAATTTCATATTTAATGCGTGGAATTTCCTATATAAGGAAAATGAAATACAGCTATGCATTTTCTGATTTTATGATTGGCTACAAACTTGATTCTTCAAATTCAATGTTCCCCCTTTTTATGGGTTATTCAAGCATTAGACTAAACAATGTTGAAACTGGTATAATTGCATTATCAAAATACATTGAAATGGAAATGGAAAATGAAGGTGAATACTATTCACAGGCATTTGCAGATCTTGAACTCTACGATTTAATTCTATATTTAAATAAATACGGAACTTACGATGATGAACAAAAAGTTGGCTATTTATTAGTTGATTTAATTTTTAGTTACGACATGTATGAGGACTATACATTTATAAAGAAATATGCCAACGACAATCCAAAATCAGTATTTGCAAGCAGGGTATATAACTATTTATTATTTATGCGATACAAGTACAATCTTACCCAGTTTCGCACAAATACTCTAATATCACAAAATGACTCTTTAATATTTATAAAAGTACTTAATGCAAGTTTAAAAGATAATGCCGAAAAATATGTCGACTGTATATTTATACTTGACCAAGTGGTTGAGCAGGCCCCATATTACACAGCTGCGTATAATAATAGAGCCGAAGCATATGTTGAAATTGGCAACTACACTAAAGCCTTTCGGGATTTTAGTTATGCATTAAAACTAAACCCCGATTATTATTTAGCAAGAGCAAATCGTGGTGATTTATATTTTCAAACTGAAAAATACCGAGATGCATTAAACGATTTTCTTAATCTTAATATCACTTCACCACTATTATCAAAAACGATAGGGCAATGCTATAACAAACTAAGTATATATGATAGTGCAATAATACATCTGTCAAAAGCAGTTGAATTAAATCCACATTATCATCAGGCTTATCAATGTAGAGCTGAAATATATACTGAAAATGGTAATCTTAAAAATGCCTTAAAGGATTATAACCGTTGCATAAATTATGACATTAACAATGCCTTATACTATTTTGAAAGAGCCATGGTTGAAAAAAAATTAGGCATGATTGATTCCGTCATCTTTGATTTAAATATCGCAATACAAATAGACCCAAATTATTCGTCACCATACGGTGAATTAGGATGGGCATACTATTTAAAGGGTAAGTATTTCGACAGTATTAAATATTCGATGTTGATGCTTCAGAAAAAACAAGGCTCATTTTTTGCAATGTACAATTTAGCTCTTGCCAAATTAAGGTTGGGCAATCTTGATTCTTCGCGGCAGTTTTATTTAATTTTTGCAGAAGAAGATTTTAAGAAAAACCAAAGTATTAATCAAAAAGCCATTGACGATTTAAAGTACCTTATTGACAATGACATTTATAAAAAACCTGCTCAAGAAATATTGGATGCCATACTTAATATTGGGACAGAAAAAGAGTTGAAAAACTAATTGATAAATTAATTTCTAATCAATAAACATTGTCAATAATAACATCAACTTCATCCTCAAATTTTAACATGGCATTTATTAGTCTAACTTTTGTGAAATTAGTTAAATCGGCAGGTCGTATGTCAGCAGTTACAATTTGCTCCTGCTCCAGTAACTTTGATCGTTGTGTACCATTGAGTAATGGTTGAGCAGGAGTTAACCAATGCGATCCGTTAAAAAAAAGTAGGTTGGCAAAAGAAGAATCGGTTATAAGTCCGTTTTTAATTATTATTATATCATCAGCTTTTTCCTTTTGTGCCAGAAGGATATTAATTTTATCACGATTTGCATATTTATGATTGTATAATATATCATCACAAACAATCATTTTTAACAAATTTATATTGGGTATACTATAATTTACAAACTCAATACTCCTAATTTCTGTATCATAAACCACGCGACATTTAGTTAATTCGGTAGTTTGTAATTTACCAATCTGATTAGCCAATACCACCTGAAGATTTATTTCATCACCGCAATTAAAAAGAAGCTTACGTGAATTATTCATGCGCTTTTGATGATAGGGTAAATTTGAGAAACTACCTGAACTAAAGCGTATGGTTTCTAATAATTGCATTGAAGGTTAATGGATTAATGAGTGAGTGAATGAATGTATTGTATAATTATATAATTGCACCATTAAATAATTACTTTAAAGGAAGATAAATTTTATTAATTAACTCTTGGTATTCTTCGTCGATGTTACTTTTTACAGTTATTCCTCCACCGCTTTTGTACACCACACCTTCGGGAGTTTGTTCAATATATCTAATCATAACACCGCTATCAATATTTTCGCCATCAAAAATACCACAAACTCCAGTATAATAACCGCGTTTATATTGCTCTGCTTCTTCAATAATTTCGAGGGTTTTCTTTTTAGGCGCTCCAGATATTGAACCTGCCGGAAGCATTTTTAACAATATTTCACCAAGATTGTTGTGATAATTTTCGGGCAGTTCACCACTTATTTCAGAGCTCATTTGGAATAGTCCTCCACTATTTGTTTCAAGATGATCGATGTATCTGAATTTGGTAACACTTACATTTTTTGCAACCATGCTCAAATCGTTACGAATTAAATCAACAATTGTATAATGTTCGGCAAGTTCTTTTTCACTTTCAAGCAATAATTTTTTGGCATTTGGTAATGAAGCATCCATTGTTCCTTTCATGGGGAACGAGCTTATTTTACGCCCATTGGTTTGAATGAATGTTTCGGGAGAAAATACCACAAATTTATTTTTAACCCAAAGTTTATATTTCGCAGTGCTGCTATGAAATATTTCTTCGAGACTTAGGTTAGTTTCGATTGGTGTTGGCATGGTTAGATTAACCAAAAAAGAATTGCCATGCTTTATGTGTTTTTGTACATGTGAAAACGCTTTACCATATCTACTTTTTGAAACTGGCTTAAAACTGAACTGAGTTGGTCGTTTATAATAGCGTGGCTTGCATACCTGATTGGTAATTCCATTTATTGAAAAGAGGATGTCATTTGAATTAACTTCACTCAATGGTAGAATTATAGGTTTTTCCAACTGGAAATCGAGAATAAAGAGGAATGGAACTTTCTCTTTTCCCAGTTTATTAATACGGTCAATAATTTTTTGCAAAATGAAAAGTTTATTTTTCCACAAAATTACACTTTTGTGAGATTGCGACAAGTTTTCAGTTTTATTCAAGATTTTATATGGTGTTGTATACCAGTGGCAGGGATTGCAGTGGTAGCTTTTTGAATTGGTAACTAATTTTTTGTTGAGAGTTGGAGGCTGACAGAGGAAGCCCTCCAACTAATTACAAAAAAAAGTTAGCAAGAAAAAACTACAAACGTAAAGCCTGGTTGCCACCATGATAAAAATTATTAGCAAGAAAATTGCTATTTTTGTATAAACTCAAATAATCATGTTTAAGAAGTTGCAAAAAGATAGTTTTCTTGCTCGATTTTGGCATGCCGCATTTAAGGTTACTCCAGGTAAGCCTGCATATTTACTTGGTTTTAGGGTTAGTGTATTATTGGGACTGCCCATAATAATTGGACTTTATTTTGATATGTTACCCCAAGCAAGCATGCTACTGTTTGCTTCGCTTAATGTAACTTTAGTTGACATGGGCGGTATGACATACCGAAAAACTGCCCGCATATTGCTGCTCACAACAATATTGAATGCTGTTACTGCCGTTGCGGCACAATGGATTGGGTTACACATAATTTCGGCCACTATTGTTACCTTTTTTTGGTTAGCAGCAGTTGCTATGCTTGGTTTATTGGGCAATTCGGGAGTGATGGTAGCTTTTGTAAATTCGGTATTATTTGTAATAATTGTTGCTAATCCTAGTAGCCACGGGGCACCCATTGCCACATTTTTAACATTTATTATTGGAGGATTATGGGCTATGCTACTTTCGTTATTCGCATGGCCAATAAAACCATATCAGCCCATAAGAAAAGCTGCAGCAGCTTGTTTTAACGAAAATGCTATTTTTTTAAGGCACATTGTTTCGGACTACTACAACACCGATTCGCACAGCCCACATGGCCGTAAAATTAATATGGACACACTGCATAGTAATTTTATGGATAAAATTGAAAAAGCTCGTGCCATGTTATCAGATGAGCGTAGTGGCCGGTTTAATACTTCGGAAGTTGAAGATGCAATTATATCATTAATAAGAAATGTGTCTAAAGATCATCGATCGATAATGAGCTTAATGGTGTGGTTTAAGAAAAATAAAAAAGATATTGAACTGTCGAGATTAAAAGAAATAGCAAAGTTTTTTAATGCTTTGGCAGAGATTCATGACGAGATTGCCAGACTTATTTTGCACAAAAGCATGTCGGAGCAGAAGATACTCACTAAAATAGAAAAGCTCAAAAATGAAAATCCTATTAGAGAGAAGAAAGCATTACCAAATAAAAAAAGTGTCATTTATGGTACAGTAAGGCAAATACTGGAACGTATTAAAGATGAAGTTTTTTTAGCGGCAAAACAGAAACCAACCTATATTCCAAAGAAAGTTAAAACTGCACAAGAATCGCTAATTGTTGAAGGCAAGATATCCTATACTAAACTCATATGGACCAATATATCTTTTAAATCAACTGCTTTTCGCCATGCGTTAAGAATAGGAATTACATCTGCAGCATCAGTATTTTTGGTACATACTCTTAAAATACCACATGGTTATTGGATGCCACTTACAGTTGTGGTAATTATGGCTCCTGATTTTGGGGGATCATTTTTAGTACGCACATTACAAAGAGGCTCAGGTACAATTTTTGGTGGATTATTTGCTGTTTTGCTGATATCGCAAATTCATAACCAGTATGTTATCATTTTTTTATTGATGGTTTTTACCTTTATTGCAATATCGATGATTACGATAAATTATGCCATTTTCGTGTTTTTTTTAACTCCCCTAATAGTAACGATGTATAGTATTTCGGATATTGGAGACTGGCACATCCCACTTGATCGCGTGGTAAATACTTTGGGAGGAATGATTTTGGCATTAGTTGGCAGTCAGTTTTTATTTCCTGATTGGGAAAGGAATCATTTTCATGATAGACTATCGAATATGCTTGATGCCATTAATGCATATTTTAGCGAAGTTTTATTAATATTGGCAGGTGAAGAAATTAAGCCCAGAGAAATAATAATTCTTAACCGTAAAATGGAATTGGCAGCATCAAATACTACTGCATCGCTGCAAAAAACACTAACTCAACCTGGTTTTAACAAAGAATTGATTACACCCATGATGTTTTTTATGAGCTCTTCCAATCAACTAATGCAAAGTGTAACACGCATTCGAGAGTACGCAGTTCTTCAAAACTCCAAAATAAAAAATGTGGATAGTTTAGTTAAAGTAGGACATAGCATGTCGGAGTTAATTACTCTTATGTCTAATGACATATTGGTGCAAAAATCATTAACTGCAATGTCTAAAAACAAGCTAGTTAATAAGCCAAATGATGTGAGTGTTAAAATAGCAGAAATTAATAAACTAATGGCAACACTAACCGGAAATAGCCTTCCAGTTTTTGAGTTTGGGCGTCTTGCTGAAATTGAAAGTAACATGGTTGATACATTGAGTACGTACCTATTAAAGCATGTTGATATTGTATAATTAGTGTCTATAAGAAAAGCCAACAACTTCGTTAGGCTCGTGTTTAATTTCAGTCATTTACAAAAGTAAACTCCTGTAAATTAAATACTTCGCAAGCCTTGTTCCTGACATTTCTTATTAGCCACTTCAAAATATTGCGTTTTCTTAGAAGCACTAATTACTTTGTTTATACCAAATAACCACCAAAATGATCCATCAAACCTTTATCTTTTCCATCTTATTATTATGATTTAAGAGGATCATTTTGATAGCTAATTGGTATTACTAATATGCTACATTTGCAAAAAAATTCTATTGAAACTTCTCATTATTGATAATTACGATTCGTTTACTTATAACCTTGTTCAACTATTTGAACTGGCTGGGGTTAGTGATTATGTAATTGTTAAAAACGATAAACTTGATGAATTACAAACGGATGATTTTGACAGAATAATTATATCACCCGGCCCCGGGATTGCCAAAGAAGCAAATCAACTAATGTGGTTTTTAAAGCAATACTACAAAACAAAACCAACTTTGGGTATTTGTTTAGGCCATGAAGCCATTGCCGAACTTTTCGGCGGCAAGCTAGTACCCATGAATGAATCTATGCATGGTATAAAAAATCAGGCTACCATACTAAAAAGCAATGGTATTTTTAGAGGAATTCCAACAAATATAAGCATAGGTCATTACCACTCATGGATAATTGATGACAATACTCTACCCAACGAAATAGAAGTAATAATGAGGGATGAGAACAACCTTAATATGGCTCTCAAACACGTAAAATATAATCTAATTGGATTTCAGTTTCACCCTGAATCTATTATGACTGATTATGGCCTTCAAATGATAAAAAACTGGCTAGCTATATAATACAAGATAAATTATTTCATCCTTGAAAGTTGCAACGACAAAATAGAAAGGTAAATTCCGTAAAACATTAGCGAAAAAGAAACAAACCAAATAAGCATGGAAGCTTCTTCAGCAGGATTATAAGTAATAGACATACCACCAATAAATATAATTACACCAAGTAACATCTCAAACCAGCCACCTGGTACATTACTATTTTGCTCACGAATACCTGCAAAAAACGTGGTAATCCCAATAAAAATCATCCAAAATCCAAAAATAAACGGTAGTACTTTTGCTGTAACAGCAGGATGTGATAAAAATATTACTCCAATTACAACATTTATGAGCCCGCTAAATAACCGCCATGTCCAATTTTTCATTATCGATTTTGTGGATATTGCAAACCCTATCTGAAAGATACCAGCCATCAAGGATGCCCAACCAATAATAAATGCAAGTCCAATAAGAGACTTTTCAGGATGCATCATAACTTTAACTGACAGAATAATAAATATTATTCCAACTATTAGCAATAACCACCAATTTGTTTTTACACTTTTTACCATGATTTTTTAGTTTAATTTTATAATATTAATAAATCTATTAAATACAATTAAATTTTTCACAAGTAGTTTATACCTGTGAATATCTGAAAATACATAAGAGGAATACAAACTACATCATTGCAATTGCCTCAATTTCCACCATTACATTTAATGGCAGTTCCTTAACTGCAAAAGCTGCTCTTGCTGGAGGATCAGTTGGGAAATATGTTCCATAAACAGTATTCATTTCAGCAAATAATGACATATCATTTAAAAATATTGTGCATTTTAGAATATTACTCAAGTCGTTGCCAAAGCCAGCAGCAGTAATAATAGCCTGAATATTTTTTAATACCTGATTGGTTTGCTCTGCCACACCACCTGGCACAACACTACCTGTGGCCGGGTCAACAGGAATCTGTCCTGAAATAAAAAGCATGCCATTTTGCTCAACTGCTTGGCTATATGGACCAATTGGCGCAGGAGCATCGTTTGTTCGAATAATTCTTTTCATGGGGGAAATTTTATTCCCCAAATTTAAAAAAAATTTGACTAGACAAGAAAATAGTTTGTTTTAATAATATGGTTTTAGAAGCTTTCTTATATTTGGGCTTTCATCTTGTATTAAACTCAACACTAAAATGAACAAACTCATTACTATTTTCATTCTACTTACCTTGTCAGTAACTGTATTAGCTCAAAAAGATAATTCAAACGAGAAATTAAATGAAAAAACATTTTCAGGATTAAAGTTCAGAAATATTGGTCCGGCATTAATGTCAGGACGCATATCAGACATTGCAATACATCCCGAGAATAATAATTTATGGTATGTATGTGCAGGATCAGGCGGGGTTTGGAAAACAAAAAATGCAGGCACTACCTGGACCCCAATATTTGATGAACAAAAAGTATATTCCATTGGTTGTGTTACCATCGATCCTAATAACCCACACACAGTTTGGGTAGGTACTGGTGAAAATGTTGGGGGTCGTCATGTGGGTTATGGAGATGGTATTTATCGTAGCGATAATGACGGAAAATCATGGAAAAATATGGGTCTTGAAGAGTCACAGCACATCTCAAAAATAATTGTCCACCCCACAAACTCAAATATTCTTTGGGTTGCAGCCCAGGGACCTCTTTGGTCAAAGGGTGGTGATAGAGGGTTGTACAAATCAATTGATGGAGGCATTTCCTGGGCAAAAACACTTGGTGATGATGAGTGGACAGGAGTTACAGATATTGTTATCGACCCAAGGAATCCTGATGTTATTTATGCCGCCACATGGCAACGCGGGCGAACTGTTGCATCATACATGGGAGGAGGACCCGGATCGGGAATCCATCGCTCAACCAACGGTGGAATAACATGGAAAAAACTTACAAATGGACTTCCTACTTCCAATATGGGTAAAATTGGGATTGCCATTTCTCCACAAAAACCTGATGTACTTTATGCCGCAATTGAGCTGGATCGCCGTTCGGGAGGAATATTTCGTACAGATAATCGTGGTGCATCATGGGTAAAACAATCAAACACTGTTTCGGGCGCTACAGGACCACATTATTATCAAGAGCTTTATGCGAGTCCTCATGAGTTTGACAGAATTTATCTAGCTGATGTAAGGATACAGGTATCAGACAATGGTGGTAAAAAATTTAGACGATTGAAAGAACGTAATAAACACTCCGACAATCATGTAATAGTTTTTAGAAAAGATGATCCCAATTACCTTCTTGTTGGCACAGATGGTGGTGTTTACGAAAGTTTTGATTTGGCTGAAAACTGGCGTTTTATGGCAAACTTGCCTTTAACTCAGTACTACAAACTAGCCGTTGATGATGCACTACCTTTTTATAATATTTACGGAGGCACACAGGATAATGGTACTCAGGGCGGGCCATCACGAACTGATAACCGAAGTGGTATTACAAATGGTGATTGGTTTATGACGCTTTTTGCCGATGGGCATCAACCGGCAACTGAACCTGGAAATCCAAATATCATGTACTCCGAGTGGCAGGAAGGTCATCTTAGCCGTATTGATCGTAGTACTGGCGAAATTGTTTTTATTCAACCTCAACCCGAAGCTGGTGAAGACTACGAACGCTATAACTGGGATGCACCAATATTAGTTAGTCCGCATTCGCCAACAAGATTATATTTTGCCTCACAAAGGGTTTGGCGATCAGATAATAGAGGAGATAGCTGGAAACCTATTTCGGGTGATCTTACGCTAAACGAAGAGCGTATGACTCTTCCTATCATGGATAAAACATGGAGTTGGGATTCGCCTTGGGACGTAAATGCAATGTCAAACTATAATACCATAACATCACTTTCAGAATCTCCATTGCAAGAAGGGCTCATTTATGCTGGTACCGATGATGGCATAATCCAAGTTACCGAAGATGGAGGCACCAAATGGCGAAAAATAGAGGTTGGATCACTTCCTGCTGTTCCAGAAAAAGCATTTGTAAATGATATTAAAGCTGATTTACATGATGCGAATACTGTTTACATAGTACTGGATAATCATAAATACGGTGATTTCAAACCCTACCTACTTAAAAGTACAAACCGAGGCAACTCATGGAAATCTATTTCAGGTAATCTTTCTGACAGCACTCATATTTGGAGGATAGTTCAGGATCATGAGGTCGCAGATTTAATGTTTATTGGAACTGAGTTTGGTATTTTCTTTACCATAGATGGCGGTGACAATTGGGTGAAACTAAAAGGAAATGTACCAACAATACCTTTCCGGGATCTTGTGATACAAAAACGTGAAAATGATCTGATTGGCGCATCATTTGGAAGGAGTTTCTTCGTATTAGACGATTATAGTGCATTACGACAGATAAGTCCTGAGCAGTTAGAAGAAGAAGCAACTCTATTCCCAACACGTGATGCATGGTGGTTTATCCCACGCCCATCAGCTACTTTTGGAGGAAAAGGTTCACAAGGAGCATCATACTATATTGCACCAAACCCACCTTTCGGGGCAGTATTTACTTATTATCTTTCTGAAGACTATAATACACAAAAGGCAGTTCGTCAAAAAGAAGAAAAAGAACAAATAAAAGAAAATAAAGATATTCTGTTTCCTGGATGGGAAAAGGTTGAAAAAGAGCGTCGTGAAAAAGCTGCGGTAATTTTAATAACAATTAGCGATAGCTTGGGTAATGTGGTAAGACATCTTGAAGCGCCTACAGGAAAAGGATTTCATCGCATTGCATGGGATCTTCGCAAACCTGCTCCAACTGCCATAACTATTCATGACAAATCGGTTCTTAATCCACCATCGGCGGCCGGGAGTTTTCTTGTACTTCCTGGGAAATACTTTGTTAGCATGTCAAAAAGAATTAGTGGAGAGGTAACAGAATTGTCAGAACCCATAAGTTTTAAGATTAAAAGAATGTATAAGGGATCATTAGATGGCTCTTCACCTGAAGAAACAGTTGCTTTTTGGAATGAAGTTGACGAAATGAGAATGGCAACATCTGCCATAGGTATTTCAATAAATGATGCTATGTTGAAAGTAGCAGGCATGAAAAAATCGCTGGCATCTATTAACAAAGCCCCCGGAAAACTCGACAAAAATATTTATTCACTAAACCAGCAATTACTTGATATTGATCAAAAACTTTATGGGAACAAATCAAAAAATAAAATAGGGGAGAAAAATAACCCTACCATCATGAGTAGATTGAACGTAGCTTCAATGGGTGTACAAAATTCTACCTATGGCCCTACAGCAACCCATATTAAAAATTTAGAAATTGCCAAAAGTGAGTATGGTAATATGGTATTGGAATTAAACAAAATTATAAATGAGGAAATTCCATCGCTTGAGAAACAACTACATGATGCAGGTGCTCCTTGGATTGAGGGTCAAGCAGTTCCAACTTTTTAATGCATTATACTAAACTAAACCTTAATATATTTTTAGTGCTAATGATTTAATTACAAATGCTTTAATAATAAACCAAGATTTGACATCCAAAAAATATTTGTGTACATTAGCAACCTAATATCTCAAAATGGATACTCATTACGACAAAATGGTTAGCGTACTTGGGCTATTAATTAAATGCCCTTTTGATAATCCTTTATATGATTGTCCCGCTTTAACTTATCGACACCTTTCAGTTGCTAAAAAACTCAGGTTAGCTAAAAGTATGAGTGAAGAAGATCTCGACAACATTATCTCTCATCATGAAAAATGCATAAAAGCAAGAGAACAAGAAGAATTAGGTGGATTGTAAAAATAATTATCCTTTATAATACTTGCATGGTTTTACTAGTAACTGTTTTATTTGTTTTTAACCGATATATGTAACTGCTAGCCGAAAGTCCTCCAGTATTGTACGTAATAGTGTGTCGACCTGACTCATACAAGCCCGAAATAACTTCTTCAATTAGTTCGCCAGTAATACTGTATATGCTTAAGCTTATATTGGTTTTTTCTGCCAATGTAAAGGCTATGGTTGTTTCACCTGAAGCAGGGTTAGGGTAATTTTGCATTAATTCAATATTTGTATTTGTATTATTATTAACTATGGAAACAGGATTCAAATATTGGGCATAGAATTACTATTGTACAAAATATGTATTTGTGATTATCCAAATAGATCCTTTACTTTTTATAAATTCTTACTTCCTAATTATCAACTTTTCTCTACTCTGAAATTTATCTGAGGTAATTTCTACTATGTAAAATCCTTGTTCCAAAGATGAAATATCTACATGATTTTGGATTCTGCTATCGTTAAAAACCCTTTGCCCCAGTTGATTGTAAATAGTAACTTCAACTACAGTGTATAAATTACTCGTTGAAATAAAGAGATTATCAACAGCAGGGTTTGGGAAAATATTTATACTATTAACTATTGTAATGCTCTCGTTAACAGATGAAGGAACTCCATCTTCATTATAAACAGCCACTCCCCCAGCTGATGTACCAATCCATTTGGAGCCATCTTCATCAATGGCTATTGATGTTACTTCATCATACGACAACCCTGAGTTTCGTGTATTAAATGAGGTCCAAGTTGTGCCATCAAATTTTGACAAACCCATGCTAGTACCAATCCATAATATTTGACCATCTTCAATGGTAATTGTTGTAATATAATTAGAAATCAATCCCGAGTTTGTTGATGTATAGGTTGTCCAGGTAGCACCATCAAATTTTGATAAACCATAGCTTGTACCAATCCATTTTGTGCCGCTTCCATCAATGGCAATTGTTATAATAAAATCATCGGGGAGACCAGAGTTTGATGTATTGTAAGTTGTCCATGTGGTACCGTTAAATTTTGCTATACCACCATAAGCGGTTCCAATCCACTTGGCACCAATACCATCTATAACTACCGCTGTAATATATTCATCAGGCAATCCTGAATTTGAATAATTATATGTTTGCCAGCTTGTACCATCAAACTTTTTTAGCCCCCCAGCAGTTCCAACCCACTTTAAATTACTACCATCAATGGCAATTGAATTAATAGAACTACCTGGCCAACCACTACTCGATTCCAGAAATATTTCCCATGATGATCCATCATATTCTCCAATACCCCTATATGTACCAATCCATTTAGTGCCATCGTTTTCAATGGCAATTGCTGATATTACATCCTGTGGTAATTCCGAATTCAACATATTGTATGTTGTCCAGGCAGTGTTCTTAAGCTTTGCTAGTCCACTACCATTAGTGCCAATCCATTTTGTATCATTATCTTCTATTTCAATTGTTGATATAAAGTCTATTGGTAATCCCGAATTCGAGGTATTGTAAGTGGTCCATGTGGCACCATCAAATTTTGCTAACCCATTATCAGTACCTATCCATTTTATCCCACTACCATCAATGGCCATCGAGTACACGTCACCTGGTAAACCCGAATTTGAGGAAGTGTATACTGTCCATGTAATATCATCAAATTTTGCTAATCCAGCATATGTCCCAATCCACTTTGTACCATTTCCATCTATGGCTAATGAAAAAATAACGTCATGTGGCAAGCCAGAATTTGAAGAGTTATAGATTGTCCAGGTTGTGCCATTAAATTTTGCTACTCCTGAAATAGTACCAATCCATTTTATGCCATTATTATCAATTGCGATTGATGATACGTGATTTGAAGGCAAACCCGAATTTGAGGTATTGTAAGTTGTCCAGGTTGTTCCATCGAATTTTGTTAACCCAGAGTTAGTTACTATCCAAACTGTTCCGTCTTCATCAATGGCAATGGATATAACATAATCAGATGGCATTCCTGAATTTAAATAGTTGTATGTTGTCCATGTAGATCCATCAAATTTAACTAATCCTCCACCTAGTACAATAGACCCAATCCACTTTGTACCATCTCCATCTATGGCAATGGATGAAATATAATTTGAGAGCAAACCAGAATTTGAGGTATTGTAGTTAGTCCAGGTGGTACCATCAAATTCGGCAAGTCCATTTTCGGTACCAATCCAACTAGTTCCGTCTTCGTCTATGGTAATAGTTTTAACCCTATTGCTTGGTAAATCCGAATCCGACATGAAGAAAAAGGTTGTGTTCCCAGTTGCTTTATCAATCTTTACTAATCCACACGAAATACCAGCCCAAATTGTATTACCATCATTGGCCAGCGAATAAATTAATTTTCCACTGGTATAATTTCGCCATTTTGCTTCTTCGGCTTTTATAAAAACTGTTGTTCCAATTAAAACTAATAATAGTAATGTAATTTTTTTCAAAATAATTTTATTTATTACAATGTGTTTTTAAAGCAATTTGAGGTTTTGATTGGTAACTACGTGTTGCAATTATAACAAAGTGTTATTAATTAGCATGTTAAATAATTGTTAATATTTAGAATGTGTCTGAATAGCACAAGCTCAAATAATATGAAATCATATGATTACATTAAAATAACATAGATTTTGGTATATGAAAATAGGACTTAGGCTTGCCAAGCTATAGCTTGAAAAAACTAACTTTATAAAGTATGTTTATGGGAGGGTTTTTGAAATTAACAATAATACCAATTACCCATTAGTTAGTGCTTCTTTGAAAACGCTTAACTTTTCAAGTGACTTCTTAGCAGACGCCAAAGACAAGGCTTTAGAAGTTTTGAAAATAAGGGAGTTTACTTTTGTAAATGACCGTGTTCAAAACGAGAGTAACGCAGTATTTGGTGTTTTCTAAGAGACACTAGTTATTCATCTCAAAAAAAATTGAAGAATATAAATTAATTCTCCCCTTCTTCGGTTAGAGATGTAACATGATTAGCATAATAATTAACAAGATTAGGATTCAGGACTTCAAAGCTCAATTTATCTTCAGAGAATTTAATAATATCTCTTGTAACCATTAATTCTAACCTGTCGTCAACACAAAAACCATCGGTTTCAATGATTTTTATATTACCTTCATAACTATTGAGTATCTTTTGATTTACATCTAATAATTGCTTAAAGTCTTCAACTTTTATACGCTTGTTATATTTATTCAAAAATTGAATTGAACTATGCAACAGGTGTTCTTTATAAATTGGCATCATATCAACAACCTTTGATCTAACCTCATTACAAATGCCAATTGCATAACTATCATCGTCATCAGGTTTATTATCAGCAACGAACTTATTATAGCTAATTGGAGTTCCAAAACCAATATAAACTCCTCTAATATCTCTTGATGAATGAGTCTTTTTTATATTTAGAAACCTACCAAGCAAGTCGGTTTCTTCTGCTTTTGAACTACTAGTAGAAGTAATTTTTTTCTCATCAGGGTTTTCAGACCAATTAACTGCAATTGGTACAAAAAGAATATCTTCTATTTCAAGTTCAGGATTATCTTTTTGTTCATTGAATATCTTTTCAATGGTTCCAATAAGTCCTTTTCGAAATAACCCAATCTTTCCATCTCTAGGTCTTGTCCCTTCTTGAAAAGTCATAATCTGTTCTCCTGCCATTAGGCTTGCGCCAAGATATGAAGATAATAGTCTGGAATAATGCTTATCCTCAGAGTATTTATCTCTTCTGATTTTAAATGCACCATAACTTTTTAATACAAAAGCTGAAGTTTTACTCTTGAAAATATTCTCACCTGCTGCTGTAATTGGAATTGGCATTTTTTTGTTGGCAAATAAAAATCCTAATATAAACTCATCGAGATGAGATTTATGGTTAGGCATATAAATAACAATATTTTTTTTGAGATTTAACTTTGATAAATCTATTTGTGAGTCCAACATCATTCTTTTAGCTGTTGGCAGAATAAGTGGTTTGAGAAATCTAGTGATGCCAATAATCCTTTTTTTCTTATTAGCAGCAATATCTTTTATTTCCTTTTTAATTGTTTTTATCTGTTTTTCAGACAGATACTGTGACGTATGCAAAAACTGATCATTATCATAAAGTTTTGCTGCCTTACTCAAAATACTACTTAAACTAGTTTCTCTCTTGGACATTAATTATTTTTTAAATCGCAAATCTAAGGAAATAATTTTTAGTTGTTTTTTATGAGATTGAGAACTCCTCCCTTTTAAACTTTATTTTTCTGATTTACATCGAAGTACAATAGATTACATTGATAATATTATTGTACAATATTTGGATAACTCAACAAAGCCATAATTGTTTAATAACCTTGTATTAAGTATAATTATAAGATTGTTTTATTTATAATTTTTTCTTAAATTTGGTTTTTTTGTAAATAGCAATGCAAAATGAGCAATATACACAGCTCAAATATTAACTCAACCCAATTAAGTTTTGCTTTTACTAATAATGTGAATTAGAATATTTATAGTTTAACTTTTAAATAATCATATTATGAAAAAATTATTTTTAGCAGTTCTCATTTCATTTTTCCTGCCTTCTTTTCTATTTTCTCAATGTTTACCAGAGGGTATAATTTTTTACTCTCAAGCGCAAATTGACAGTTTCAAAGTTGATTATGAAAACTGTACAGAAATTGAAGGAGATGTTAGTATAGGACATGGTTATCCAACTGATATAACAAATCTAGATGGATTAGATGAATTGACATCAATTGGAGGATATCTAGATATTAATAGTCATGTATTATTAACAAGCCTTATAGGACTTGAAGAATTAGTCTATGTTGGTGGTGATCTTATTATTTTTGATAATGAATCAATTTCAAGTTTAAACGGACTCAATGGGTTAATTACGGTTGGTGGAGACCTTTCGTTTTATGAAAACCCTAATATAGTTAACTTCTCAGGATTGGATGAATTAACTTCTATTGAGGGGAGATTGGATATAGGTCATAACCCATCTTTAATAAGTTTAATAGGATTTGTGGAACTTACATCCACAGGAGGTTTGAGTATTAATTATGTTCATAACATTTCAGATTTAACTGGGCTAAACTTTCTGACTTATGTTGGCGGATATATTGGTATTTCCAGTTGCGAACAACTCACTAGTTTAGAGGGACTTAATTCATTAGCAACAGTTGTCGGAAATTTCAATATAAACAGTGAAGGAATTTCATCTTTATCAGCATTAGGTGGACTGACTTCCTCCGGTGGGTTAGGGGTGTTAAATCTTGAAATCACAAATTTATCAGGGCTCAATGCATTAACATCTATTACAGGTACTCTATATGTTGGAGGTTGTGACCTACTAACATCATTATCAGGATTAGATTCATTAACCCATGTTGGTGAAGAACTAAAGATAGGTGGAAATACAATATTAACATCCTTATCAGGTATTGATAATATAGATTACCAATCAATTACAAAGTTAAATATAACATATAATCCAGCATTATCCACCTGCGAGGTTAAAAGTGTTTGTGACTATCTTGCTGCACCTGGTGGCGATATTTTCTTATTTAGTAACTCTGATGGATGTAACTCTCCAGAAGAAGTGGAAGCCGCTTGCAATAACTTATCAACTGAAGTTAATGATGATAAAAGTGAGCTATTGATATATCCTAATCCTGCAAAAAACAAACTTTTTATTAATACCAGAAATGAAACGACAATAAATGAACTTGTTATTTATAACCAAATTGGCCAAGTAGTTTTTAAGGAAATAGGGGTAGTTGAATTTATTGATATTTCAGAACTTAAGCAGGGTATTTATGTTATTGAAATCAATATCAACAACAAAAAAATAAAAGAAAAGCTAATTATTGAGTAATAAAACTTTACGATTAATTACTGGAGTACTTAGTTTCACTTTAATAGTAAGACCGACGACATATTTGATTTAATGATTAATTCATGGTCTTAAATTAAATCCAACTTAGCGCCCTATAAAATACTAAACACCACCCCATTAAGGATGCCTTTAGTGAGCCCACCAAACCCTGTGCTAGCATGCTTAATAGTGAGACAAGGTTAATCGTGTTTATAATGCGAAAATAATCCAACCGTATTTTATTTACATAAAATTGCCAATGTGTTGGATATTCCACTTAATAATTAGATGGATTTGGAAACGCATATTCCGGGTTTAAACCTGGGTGATTTGGAAATTTAATATGCTAATCAAGTTAATGCTATTTAGACTGTATCTAAATTAATGTGTATTATTGCATAAAATAGTAATCAGTTAGAATTCTAAAATCATTAACAAAGTATACTATTACGGTACTGCTTTAATTTTCACATTATCTGTTACCTTCTCACATAATTTTAGCACTTCAGATGTACGATATACTAAAAGTGAGGCGCAATTAACCAAAATAAACTACCCGCAGCTACATATGAAGTTCCCCATTCTACCAACGAAACAATAATTATTCATTAACAATTAAAATTCTAAAAGGAAATACACTTGCTATAGAAGATATTGACAGCTTTACAGAAACTGATGAGAACCTTGTTAAAAAAAATTTACGCAAAGATAGAATAAGGATTTGATAAGATTAATTTATTGGTAAAGTTAGATAGAATGAAATTTTCCAAAAGTAGTGTAAAGGAATTCTTTGAAGAAACTGTATTATTACATAGAAATTAATAAGAAAAATAAAATTATGGTAAAGAACATTGATCATGTCACTATCGTAGTAGACGATGTTGAAAAAGATAAAAAGCTTTTCATGCTCCTAGGCTTCAAGGAAGGTACTTCAGTTATTATATCCGGCGATAAGTTCTCAAAATTCTTAAGAGTAAATAGCATTGAGGCTAAGCATGTTACGCTCTTTATTGAGGGCTCCAATCCACGACAGGAAATACAACTGCTCCAATATATTAATCCCGATCCACTTGCCGATCCAGCTATCGAAAAACTTAATAAATTCGGCTATAATCATCTTTGTTTGGCTGTGGATGATATTGAAGCTGAAGTTACAAGGCTTAAGAAATATGGTGTCCATTTCAAAAACAATATCATGGAATTCAATGATAAAAAACTTGTCTTCTTTTCAGGACCTGGAGGCATCACTCTTGAACTTGCCGAATATTTATAATATTTTATAAGTTTATTTTTAAGACAAACTGGAGGGAATTCTGCACATCACGAAATCGAGATTAATTTCTCCAGATAACTTGAAAAGTAAGGGAATATTTGAATAAATAAAGTAGAATGAAATGACTATGAATAAAAAGATACAATAAAAACAACCAAGGTATCATTGGTCAGAATAAAACAATGAACATATATTTTACACCATACTTAGTTGGACCAATATTTGTCAAAGTTAAGAGATACTTCTTACATTCATAGATTCAATTTCAATCATAATATTTTGATAATAATTAGCTGTTGTAATGTTGCTAACTTTTAGCTTTTGCGTAAAGAAAGTTATCAATATTTCAATAGCATTTTATGCACCTTGTATCAGTAATTTTAAAGCTTCATATGGTGTTTTTCCGTCAAATGCTGTATGAGGTCGATTGAAATTATAAAAATGTTCCCAACTCTTTAACTTTTCATTTAAATCAACATCATCAGTGTAGGATAATAGTTGATAAAATTCATCTTTATCAGTTCGATGAGATCTTTCGACTTTACCATTAAGTTGAGGAGTTCTAGCTTTAATATATACATGCCTCATTCCATTATCTTCAACATGCCAGTGAAACAGAGCTTGAAATTCATGACCACGATCAGTTCTAATTGTATTTATTCTAAATGGAAATTTATCTACAACATAGTCTATAAAGTTAATTGAACTCTTTTGATTATGCTTATTATATATTTTTAGTGCACGTATTCTTGTTGCATCATCAATTGCAGTATATTGATATCTTTTTATTTTTCTCCCTTGATGATCATTAAAGGTCAAGAACCGTACATCTACTTGGACATGGTGCCCAGGTACAGATTTTGAATATCTCTTTGAGTGAACAATTCGCCTGGATGAGGTTTTTGAAAGTTTATTTACACCATATTTTACCAATGTTCGTGACACACTAGATTGAGATATATTAATGCCATGATAACGTTCCAGATACCACATAATTCTTTTTGGCCCCATTTGGTACTCCTTTCTCATCTCTAGTATTTTTTCAATCGTAGAGGATGAAATCTTTCTAGGATGACTATTTGATACAGGTTTTCTCCTTCTCAAACCTGATTTACCATATTTATCATATTTGACCTTCCATGAATAATAAGTCGATTTACTGACATTATATTCTTGTAATGTTTTTTTCTTACACTTACTAAGTTCTGCCAGCTCCACAATAAATAGTTTGAATCGAAACCTTAATTCTTCTTTGATTCTTTTTTGAATTAGATCTTCCATAGTAGTAGTTTTTGTTCACTCTAAAATTACTAAAAGTGTCCAAAAAAGTCTGGTGTATCACAGCTAACTAAACCATGTTTTTTGAGGATATTATGTACTGTCAAAACAGTTGGGATAACTTCATCAGGATAATCATTATACAACAACTTCCATATTTTTTTTGCGCCCCACAGCTTATGCTTTTCTTTCAACTGAAGAATGCTATTTACCACTCTTTCATTGGTTGCGTTAGGATGCAATCCTCTGGGTTTTCTCGACAACTCTCGTAATCCTTCATAACCTTCTTTCTCAAATCGGGCTATGATTTTGTAAGCGGTTGGTCGCGATATTTCAAAGTTTTTACATAGTTCCGTAATGGTGTGTTTTCCTGTTCGCCATTCACAAATAAATTCAATTTTCTGTTCCATTGTTGTAGTTTCTTTCCAAGGCATCGTAATATGGTTTTTGTTTCATATTACTACTTAAAAAGTGTAAACGATGTTTCTATAACTTTGTAAATGATGTTTGTATATCGTACCTTATTGCTGCTAACGTTCAGGCGTCGAGTAGGCAAAGGGATTTTCACCCTAAGCCTCTCACAGAACCGTACGTGATACTCTCGCATCATACGGCTCTTGTTATACAAATCTACACATT
>JASFZK010000283.1:0-3963 GCA_045267845.1 Bacteroidota bacterium
TCTTCAGATAGAACGACTTGTGCTAAATTTTTCATTCTTTGATTATTATAAATTAAAGCTTTTTCCATTTCATTCACATATTCTATGCATTTTAAACTTTTATTGGCTTGACTGAATACAAATATATCATGCGATGCTTTAAGTATTGACCTAAAGATGTGTAGTTGATTGTCATGTAATAATTTTATTTTGATTACATTGAGACAGTTTAATAATTTTTTTTCTTTCGACCTTTGAATGGCCAATGGTTTTGATCGAGCAAGAAATATATTTCTAAATAGATTAAAGAACTTCAATTTGTATAAAACTTCATGTGCTTGAGTTGATTGGCTTTGAGAGTTTTTAACAATTTCACTGCCAGAACAATGCATGACAGAACTAAAAATGCCTCCCAGCTTTAATATGCGATGTATTTCCATTAAAGTTTGTTCTAAATGGCTGTACTCAATACCAAAAGAACTGCTAACAAAATGATAGGACTGATTTTTAAAGGGCAGATCTTCACAATTACATTCAGGGTAATATCTGATGTCAATATTGTTGGTGGATTGAATGTTTTCTTGTATCTGGGCTAAATCTGTAATGGCTATTTCTAAATTAATATTATTAACAGAACAATAATCAATGATTAATTTTGGAACTCCCCCGCCACCAGAGCATAAATCAATAACTTTATTGTGTGTTTTTAAATTTGAAAAAGCATTTTTTATCCAAAATTCTTTAATGGCTGGAGGATAGCCATCATTACCATTTGAGACACAGCTTGTAGTAAGTCCAGTTTGCCAGTATTCATTCCATGCATGTTTAAAATCGTTCATTAAATTTCCTCTAATAGACTAAAAAAGCGACTAGAAACCAGCCGCTTTTATATTACTTAAACAAGGCTAATATTAAAATCTTGTTTTCCATCTGACAAACCATGTGCGACCGAATACGCGGTAAGTTGCAGGCTCTGTACTTCCGGTGAAGCCACTTTCAATAAAGGGAGGATCTCTATCAAACATATTATTAATGCCAACGGAAATGCTTGTTTCATACCAAGGAACAGCATAAGAAACAGCAATATCGCTATAGGATTGAGAGGGGATGTTTTGTGTAACAGTATTAAAATCACCACCGTTTTCAATTAAATCACCTTCATCAAAAAACTGTAAATCACCAACCAGGTCACTATAATAATCTAAACTATAATTAACAGTCCAGTTATCATAGTTCCAGATAGCGGTAATTTTAGCGCGCTCATCATTATAGGCCTGTCCAGAATAACGTCCTGCTAGTTCTTCTACATCAGACCCAGCAAAAGCTTGTCTTTGATTGTCTATTAACTTAGTGTAGTTAAAACCTATATTAAATTGTCCATAATCAGTTGCAAATAGATAAGTTAAACCAACATCAACGCCTTCTACCTTTACACTAGCAGCATTAAGGGTTTGTCCCGAAACTGATATAATTGAACCGTCGGAACGTCTATTGACTAATGAGCACTCTAGTGAGGCTACACCACTACTATTTAAGCAATTAAGTACGGTATTTTCAATAGAAAGACTAGTAAACCCTTGGTTTAGGTCAACTTGCCACCAATCAATAGTCGAAGTAAACCCTTCAAGAAATTCAGGAGACCACGCCAGACCTACAGTTATGGTTTCGCCTTCTTCAGGTGCCAAATTTGGATTGCCTCCAGTTAATTGTCTTAACTGAGTATCTGTTTGAGTCCAACCACCTTGAGGAACACTTTGTGCTACACATATTGATTGTTGTTCTGAACTTAGACTCGAAAAATTGTTAGTATTGCAGGGGTCGTCGGCTGTAGGAAAACCATTGTTTTGGCCTGCAAATAAGGCAAATATACCCGGTTCTCGGAACACTTCAGCATAGGTTGCACGGATTATTATGCTGTCAGTAGGACGATATATGATATTGCCTTGAAGTGTGGTGTTACTTCCTACGGTTGAATAATCATCATAACGAATACCTAAATCAGCATCTAATTGCCCCAAAGAATCACTATCTATTATTGGTATTGCAAATTCTGCAAATAAACTGGTCACATCATAGCTTCCACTGGTTGGTAGGACTTGACCACCAGTTGCTTCACCTATTACCCTTGCCGAATCCGGTGTGAATTCTACGCCTTGATCTCTGTATTCAACGCCAAAGGCTGAACCTACTGGTCCTGCTGGTAAATCAAAAACTATTCCAGAAATATTGGCATTAAAAACATCTAACTGAGATTTAGTTACATTGGTTAATGTAGCACTAATATACTCAATCATATCTGGAGTTACCGTACCAGGACCACCAAACAAGTTTAAAGGAACGCAACCAGCAATTACATTGTCTGGTGTACCACATGTTGCGATGCCACTTGCATCAAAAAATGAGGGACCTAAGGCGGCAGATAATCTTGAGCCAAGAAATTGTCCGAAACTTTGAGAGACATTTTCTCGGTACCCAAAGTTATAACTTGCTTCCCAACTCCATCTTGAATCTGATACATCTCCTCTGGCACCAATGGTAGCTTGATACTGTTGAATGTCTTGGGTAAAGATGCGATTGGTCTCAGTCATTCGGCGTCGAACACGAGTAACATCTTCACCAAATGGGTTAAAGACATTATCAGCCGAAATACCATTTCCACCGTTAGCTAATGGCGCGGCCGGATCAAAATTTGAATCATAAGGAATAGGAGCTAGCTGCTGAGATGATTCTCTGTGGTTGTATCTGAAGTTAGAAAATAGCTCTATGTCCTTAAATTCTTTGTGACCATTGAAGAAAATATTGGTTTTCTTAAATGGGGTTTGTAAAAAGTTAATCGGTGCGAAATTATAGGTATCATTATTTGGATCAAAAAAACCGCCATTAAATTCTCGAAAATCATCAGGAGATAATAGGCGACCAGGTGCTCCGCAATCGCCAGCTCCTGGGTCTGGTCCATTTATTGTCAAAGATGGACCACCACTTGCTAAGTTGAAATTTCCACAGGGAATACGTGAGCTTCCTAATGGAACAAGTGCTTCAGACAATGGATCAAAGCCAGTAAAATTATCTGGATCGATAATAGGATAAGAATTTTGTAGAAACTCATAAGGTGTGTCGCCTTGTAAGGTGCCACTTTGATCTTCATATTGTAAACCAAATACGAATCCACCTGTTTCAGATCGATCTCCAAAAACAAAGCTACCTTGTGTAACCTCATTGTTTTTTGTATCAAAAGAATCTGAGATTGAGAACTCAACTTCGGCTCCTGAAAAATCACTTCTGGTAATGATATTAACAACACCTGCAATAGCATCTGCACCATAAATAGCTGATGCACCTTCTTTTAAAATCTCAACACGTTGAATCATTGCAGCTGGAATTGATTGGAAATCACCACCATCTACAGTTCTTCTTCCATCTATCAAAACCAATGTTCTTCCAGATCCAATGCCACGTAAATCGACAAATACACTTCCGTTTCCACCATTGTTTGTTCTGGTACCTAATGGTGAACCACTGAAAGAAGGAAGTCTCTGTAATAAATCTCCAATATCGTTCACACCAGAGGCTAGCAATTCTTCTCTTTCTATTATTGTTACAGGATGTGCGCCTTCTAGGTCGATGCCGCGTATATTCGTTCCTGTGACTACCGTTGATTCAAGTTGTTCTACACTGTCATCTTGTGCAAGTGCTACACTTGACAGTGCAATAGATGCAAGTAAGCCAGTATATAAGGCATTCCTTATGGCATAGCTTAAGGGTTTTTGTTTAACTTTCATTTATTTCTCCAATTATTTACAAGTTAAGTTGCTGTAATTGTAATTACGTACTAAGTGTAACGTAGGTACATTGTACAATACTACTACATACATCGTACGTGTCAACATATAATTAGTAAATTTAATGAAAAGTTAACAATTGTTAGATAACTAAAAAAACCCCATAAGTAGGGATCTACTTATGGGGCTGAGTTAATTATCGACC
>JASFZK010000284.1:0-4645 GCA_045267845.1 Bacteroidota bacterium
TTTTTCGCTTCGATGATCAGATTTAATTCATATTTCCCGTTATCGAGTTTTTTATACTCTGCTTTATCTGTTCTATTGCTATAGAATGTTATTTTTTCGAATAAATCGGTATACAAATACAGTAAAGAATCGGGTGTAACTTGTTTAAAATGGTCAATAAGCTCTGCCGAAGTTGTGTACGGAGGTTCTTGATAAGCCACATGATCAATATACCGAGCTAATGCAGCATTTATAGAATCTTGGCCAATGAAGTTCTCCAAAGTATTCATAACTAGAATACTCTTATAGTAATTCAGATATCTCTGATCTTCAGCCAAAAGCAAACTCGATTCCTTGTCTTTTTCGGTACTGCGACCTTGTAGATATTCCTCACGATTAAATTCGAGCCCCATCAGCCACTCTTTTTGGTTCATTTGCTGTTTTGTAACCATAATTGCAGAATACTGCGCAAGCAGTTCCGTAGGTATTCTTGCACCTTTTACGCCAGCACTTATTACTTGATGCGCCCACCATTGATGCGCCGTTTCGTGTGCGGTAATAATAAATGGATAATTATAGCCTTCCAGATCTTTGTCAATCTTAGCGATAAATCCAATGCCCTCTGAAAATGGTATCATGCTCGGAAAAGCCTGAGCAAGAAACAAAAAACGGGGAAATTCAAATATTCTTAATTGGTTAAATTGATAAGGACTGAAATTTTTAGAGTAGTATTCTAATGATGCTTTCATCGCTTTTAGCATATATACTATGTTATATTCATGCCCTTTTTGGTAATAAACTTCCACAGGAATGCCATTCCATTCATCTTTTTGCACTTCGTATTTAGCCGAAATGAACGCGAAAAAATTAATTACTTTTTGCTCCATTTTATAATGGTAATAATTTCTACCGTTTTCGTTCCATTCACGAACTAAATCTCCCGATGTTATTCCAATTTGGTCATCTGAGGTGCTAACAATGGCTTCATAGCTTATCCAATCAGCATCGGCACTTACATAATTATTCATCAAAGCCGCACTATCGTTCATTTCGGGCATTCCAGTACTAGGCAGCAGTTTATATTCTGCACGTTTTTTATTGTCCCCAATTTCATTGTCCTCATTATACCCAAAACTCGGAAACATATTATGTGAGCTAATAAATGTTCCATTGGTTAAAATCCTACTGTTTCCTCCCATTGCAGTGAATCCCTTAGGTTCTACGCGAATATCATATTCAAAAAGCATGGAATCGCCAGCCGGTATTGCAGGATTGAATACTATAAGCTTAAAATCGTCTTTTGCACCTTTATTAATTATCTCAAAAGGCTTACTAAAACTGAGCTTATCGACCAGATATTTATGGTCGTAATTAAGCATTATGGTGTCAATATTTCTATTCGTTTTGTTTTTTAACTTATAATTTCCTTTTAAGTGCAGCTTTCTTTGGTGCGGAAAAATATGAGTTTCTACAAACACATTCGTAATCCGAGGATGCGCCTTATCTTTATATTTTTTATAGTTAATTTCAAACTCATATTGCTCTTGTATATTTTCATCTCTCGTAGTGAATTCGTTGAGAATATTCGTGTTGTAATAAATAAAAGCTCCCAATAAAATAAAAACGGAAAGCGAAGAGAAAATGCTTATTCTCATAACCTTATTAAAGCGCCTTTTTGCCGTAAAAAATCTCATTTTCAGGCTGGTATCTGAGCTTCGCACAAAAAACAAACTTGCTAAGAGCATAAGAATAACTGCAAATGAAAACCAATAGAGTTTAAACATTGCATACGAAAAAACCACATGCCCAAAACCATTCATATCAGAATACGGAATACTTGAGTTTGCTCCGAAAATAAATAAATTATGTTCGAACAAACTTGGCGCCATCATGAAAATAAACAGATAAAAAATAACAACTACGGCATGTGCTAAAAATTTGTTATTTAATAGGATATGCACAAAAAAAGCAAGCATTGTGTATAAAATATAATTTGGTAGGATAACCAAGAATAAACTCTTGGAATATACACTTAATTCGAAATTGAAATACCCACTGTTAATCTGTATAATAAGCCCAGTTATAAGGATTACGAACATCATAAACACTTCGATGAAAATCAAGGCCGAAAATTTTGCAGTAAATACCAATGTATTCGAAATGGGAAGCGTGTCGAACATTTCGTTCAGCTTACTATCTCTTTCGCGCCAAATGAGTTCGCCCGTAAAAAAAGTAATGACAATTAGAATAAAAATGAAAAATTGTGTATCAAGCAAATCAACAATCTGATATGTAACAGGGTAAGTATTTGTTCCGTAAAGACTTCCTAAATTAATACTAGATGAAAATAAAAATGCAATACCCGCAAATAAAATGGCAATGAAATATCTATTTTTTAGTATATCGAGAAATTCATTTTTTGTGATTCGCAGCCAATTTTCAAAACTATTTTGTAGATTAAATGTTGGTTTTGTGAAATGAAAAGCCAAATTTGTATTTAACTCATTATCTGAAGCGATTATTTCTTGTTTTTTTAGTCTTTTCAAACTCACTTCACGAGCAAATTGTGCAAAACTGAATCTTTTGTACGTGAAGAAAAGCACCAAACCTCCGAATAATAACCAAACAATTCTATTGCCTAGTATAAGTCCATCTAACGATATTGTATAGGCATTTTTTTCGGCAGGAGTCCAGTATTTAATAAGGTCTAAAAGTGGAGTTGATCCTATGGGATCGAGCAATGAAGCCAATACTTTGTTGTCCAAATCCCTCAACAAACTCGATGTTGCTCCGTAAATAACAAATATGAAAACGGCTCCTACGTAGTTCGCCAATATTTTTCGGCTTAAACTGGCTAAGGAAAAAAAGATAGCCCCAAATACAAGAATATTAGGAATAATACTGGTGAAAAATGGTTGTATGTAATAGACCAGTTTGTTAGCTCCAATTTTTTCGGGATCTAACCACGGCATCATACTTCCTAAATACAAGCCAATACTTACGGCCGTGAAAACAAATATGCATGTTACGACCGAGCCTAAATACCTACCAAAAAGATAACCTGCTTTTGTAATGGGATAAGTGAAAAACAAACCATGCGTTTCATGTTCAAAATCACGATAGACGGGGTTTCCTACGATGGCAGAAATAATTAGTATTCCGAAAAGAGTGAGGTAGGTAGTAAGTACATAGATATTTACGGGCGAATTTACCATAACATTTCCGGAATAACCCATATTGATATTCATACCATCAATTGCCCCACCTAATATATTTATAGCCAAGAAAGCAAGCATAAATAAAATACCCCAATAAATGTATGTTGTAGGTCTTGTAAGTCTATATTTTAGTTCAAAAATAAAAATTTGATTAAACATATTTTCTATTTTTTGATTGGTTAATTAATTGTTGAAAAGTAAACGTCCTCTAAGTTTGGTGCTACAGAGGCAAATTCTGAGTCCGGAATTTTATCTGAAAGTACTCTTATAAGTGTTTTACCAGCAAATAATCGCGATGAAATAACATTATGCTTTGTTTTGTAATCTTGTATGGATGATTTTTCAATTCGTCTTTCCCAAATTTTCCCGTTTAAATTGTCAATTAGTTGACTTGGTTTCCCGGTTAACATAAGTTCACCGCGATTAATAATGGCCATATTGCGGCATAAATCGCTCACATCTTCAACAATATGTGTTGACAAAATAACGATGATATTTTCTCCAATTTCAGAAAGCAAGTCGTGAAAACGATTCCTTTCTGTTGGGTCGAGACCAGCAGTTGGCTCGTCAACAATTATTAATTGAGGGTTGCCAATTAGTGCTTGTGCAATTCCAAAACGTTGTTTCATTCCTCCCGAAAAACCGCCAATGTTTTTCCCTCTCGATTCATACAAATTTGTTTTGTGCAACAAGCTTTCAACAACTTCTTTTCTATCTTTTTTATTGCTTATCCCTTTAAGTGCTGCAAAATGGTCGAGAAGAGTTTGTGCTGAAATTTTTGGATAAACACCAAATTGTTGTGGTAAATAACCCAATATTTTTCGTACATCTTGTTTTTGAGTTAATACATTTATTCCGTTGAAGTCGATAGCTCCATTATCTGCTTCCTGTAAGGTTGCAATTGTTCGCATAAGCGTTGATTTTCCTGCTCCATTTGGCCCTAGTAGACCAAACATGCCTTTTGGAATTTCAAGGCTTAAATCCTTTAGTGCTTGTACTCCATTGGTATAAGTCTTTGATAAGTTGTTGATTATTAGTTCCATAATATTTTATTATTTATTGAGTCGCTCATCTAATTGGCGTTAACGGCAGTTTGTCTTAAAACCGTAATAAAGTTGATGAGAGCCACAAACCTTGATATTTACTACATCCTCCCGTCATTACGTATGACACATTATTAGCTTTTGTTTGTGTTATCAATCTTCCTTTAAAATAAACTCAATAGAAGTTTTAAGATGATGTTGGAAATTAGCAGGAAAGTCATGCCCTATTTCTGGAAATACAACAAATCGATTCTTTATCATGTATCTATCAAGCCAGTATGCAAATTCCTTTTGTTGTTGAATAGCCCAGTCGTTTTCACCACAAAGTTGAACCACTTTTAAATCTCTTTCCTTAAATTCCAGATAAGTTGTGTTTTTTATACTTCCTGGAATTACAGGAAAGTT
>JASFZK010000285.1:0-7829 GCA_045267845.1 Bacteroidota bacterium
TACTACGGAGGAAGCTATTGGGCTGGATATAACAATGGTTACTGGGACGGATATTACGCTGGAGGCGGATATTATGGCGGTGGTTACTATAATGATTATGGATATTCATCAACATATGGTCCACGTGGCAGAGGTGCAGGTGGAAGTACAATACCAAGATCAGGAAGTAGACAATCAGGAAGTGTTTTCCCTGGTTCGAAAAAGAATGATGAAAATATTGTAAGTCGGAGTAACGTTGTAAGCAACGATGTTCCAACAAGGGCAAGTGTAACACCTCGTTCTACAGAAAGCTCACGATCAGTTAGTCCAAAAGGACAAACTGTAGCCACAACTACTGTTGCAAGTAAAGGTAGAATTCAAACTGAGTCAAGTAAAATGGATCAGCCTAGAAAAACTACTCAAAGTGAGGCTTCCAGGTCAACAGGCTATTATGCTAAGCCAGCTACTACTACAGTACAAAAGAAACCAACACAAAGGTATCAAAAGCCTAAATCGTACGAGAGTTTGCCATCAAGGCAACCAAGGTCGAGCAAAGAATATGTACGACCTACTAATACATCTAGCAAAAGTAGTACTAGCAGAACCAGTGCAACAAGGAGTAACTCTAATACATACAACAGGTCGGCAAGTCAAAATACATCCCGAAGCAATCACTCAACCAAATCGACTAAATCGACGCCAACCAGAAGTTCAACTTCAACACGAACTCGTACTACAACCAACAAAAAAAGCTATAGTAGTCCATCAAGAAGTTCAAGTACTCCTTCAAGAAGGAGCTACAGCACTCCAACAAGAAGTAGTAGTTCAAGTAGCAGCGGAAGCTCTAGCAGCAGATCATCTTCTTCGCCCACAAGAAGCAGTAGCGGTGGCCGAAGATAAGCCATGCAATTAGCCTCTTACTTTACTGCCACGAGCAGAGTCTTTAATATCATAATACAAAATTTAAATAAAATGAAAAAATATCATATTATACTGATAATGTTTTTTTTATCAGCCACTGGTTATTCTCAATTTGCTGATGATGCACTTAGATTCTCGCAGGTATATTATCAGGGTACAGCGAGAAGTATGGCAGTTGGGGGCGCATTTGGTGCCCTAGGCGCTGATTTTTCCACGGCAAGCACAAACCCAGCTGGCATGGGAATGTATAGAACAGGTGAATTTATTTTCACACCCGAAGTTTTCAGCAGAAATGTTTCATCATTATATAATGGAAGCCTAGCTGAAAATTCGAGAACGATTCTTGACATTAGTAATATGGGCTATGTTATGGTAACACAAATTGGGTCTCAACCGGGATGGAAATTCTTTCAGTTTAGTGTTGGGATGAACAGGCTTAACAACTTCAATTCATCGATAATTATGGAGGGTGAAAATATTCATAATTCAAAATTAGATGTTTATGCTGAGCTGGCAGATGGCAAAACTGTTGAACAACTTGACGACTTCGAATTATATCCAGCTTGGGAAACATATCTCATTAATCCAGATGAAAATAACTATTATTACACACCTGTGCCTTTTGGCGGAGTGCTACAACAACAAAGGATAAATACTCGTGGTTCAATAAATGAATGGTTAGTATCTTTTTCAGGCAACTACAATGACATACTTTTTGTGGGAGCAACCATAGGGTTACCCTACCTTAGGTATTTTAGAGAATCTACTTATTCTGAATTTGATGTTGCAGATACCATCCCCTATTTTGATAATTGGAGTACCACTGAAAATCTGGCTACTACCGGTTGGGGAATTAATTTGAAAATTGGAGCAATTGTAAAGCCTGTGGACTGGCTACGTATTGGAGCTGCTTTTCATACACCAACATATTATTGGAGTATGAGCGATACCTGGTTTACAAATACAACATCCTATCTTCAGTTATATGAAAATGATTCCACTGACGATTTAATTTGGACAAATAACTCATATGAATCTCCTGTTGGAAATTACGACTATCATCTATCAACACCATTACGAGCAATAGGTAGTGCTTCTGTATTAATTGGTAGGCATGGTTTTATATCGGGCGAATATGAGTATGCAAATTACTCAACAGCTAAATTTTCATCAAAGTATGATAGTTTTAGTAGTGTAAATCAGGATATTAAATCATCATTTCAATCAACTCATAATTTTAGAGCTGGAACTGAATGGAGATTCTCAAACTTTAGTTTTAGAGGTGGCTACGCACTTTATGGAAGTCCATACGCCAACGATCTAAATGATGGAAAACGACAAATGTACTCTGGTGGTATAGGATACAAAACAAGATATTACGCTGTGGATTTTGCATATGTTTATTCCAAAATGAATGAAGATTATTATATGTACACAACTCAGAACATACAGCCAAATGCGGTTAATAATCAGTTTACAACTTCATCGTTTGTGGTATCGGTTAAGTTTTTTATGAATTAGAATATTATATAATTGGCTTTTAAATAAACTAGTATTAATGCAATAGTTCGTTAAGGGTTTATAACATTCAGTTAATCAAACACTTGCAGATGCTAACATTTAATTTAAAAATACTAATAATCAGCACTTTGCGACTTAGCGCCTTTGCGAGAAACAAAAACTTACCGAACTATTGTTAATGGGTACCTGGTTTTATTTCTATTACTTGATTATACTATAGCTCATCTAAAAACAATCCTGCCAGTTTAAGCAATTCCATCTCGGCAATTTTTGCACTATACATTGCTTCGTTATACCCATTTATTGATCCTTCAAGATCAACTTGTGCTTTACGGAAATCAAGCGATGAAATTTGCCCTAGTCTAAATTGATCTTTAGATCTACTAAAATTTAATTCATTTGTTTGTTTATTTTTACTTTCAACTTTAAGTACAAATAATGAGTTAACATACTTGTTGTACGCATCCGATACTCTTCGTTCAAGTTCATTTTTTGATTGTTGTGTGACTTGCTCAGAATTTTCCAATGATATCTTAGAATTTAAAACTTGAGTACGAGTTCTCCCACCATCAAAAATATTCCAGTTAAGCGAAACTCCAGTGCTAAAACCTGTTGTGTGAGAGTATAATAGATTGCCTACATCATTATTAGTTTGCGAAAGTGCATACTTACCATTAACATCCAAATATGGGTAATAGCCTGATTTACTTTGCTTAACTTCTATTCCTGAAATATTTTTACTTTGCAGACTTATGGTATAATCAACATTACGATTGTATGCACTTAATAATAAATCGGGTTTATTTATTTTCAAACTAAATTGTACGGTAGTATCAACCACAAAATCTTCTTCCACACTTCTGCCAAGTAGCACATTAAGATTATTATGAGCCACATTTAATTCATTAAAAGCAACTATATAATTTACACTATCGTTATTTCTATCCACTTCTGAGTTCAATAAATCGAGCTCGGTGGCAACACCATAAAAATATTGATCTTTAACATAATTATATCTTGTATTTGATATCACAAGTGTTCGATTAATATTCTCAATTTTAGATGTAAGTCTAGCCACATCATAATAAGTTCGTATTACTTGGATTAGTACGTTTTCGATTATTGCTCTGGATTGCAACTCACTCATGTCAAAATTAGCTTGTAGCTTTTGATAATTATAATGCCTGTTCATACCATCAAATAGTCGGTAATTTATACCTAATGAGCCATTATAGGATTTAGAAACTGCATTATCCTGCGACACATTTTGCTCGCCCGTAGTACTAGCAAATGTCATATCAGTATTATTGTTTGAGTAATTACCTCCAGCACCAGCCACAACGGATGGTAAATAGCCTGAATTTAAAATTCCTGCATTATTTTCGGCAATACGCAAATTATTTTTTGCTATCGTAATATCGTAATTATTTTGCATTGCGACATAAATTGCATTACTCAACTTTAGAGTTGAATCGGTACTGTTTTGTGAATACCCAGATATGACAAAAACTAGTAAGATTAGTATGATGGAAAATTTAGTTTTCATATTGTTTAATTATACAATGAATTAATTATTTAATAGTACAATGTTAATGATACTCATTCATTAACTTCTTCATTTTCGGCTGTTTCGGCTTTTAGCTCTCGAATGGCTGGCTCAAATGTTTCTGGTACTACCCACTTCCCTTCCCAAACGTAATAAAGTGCACGTTTGAAATTGTTGAGTGTAACTAATAAAACAGGAAGCAATACCAATGTTAATACCGTGGCAGCTGATATTCCATAGGCGATAGATACAGCCATTGGTATTAAGAATTGGGCCTGAAAACTTTTTTCAAGTATTAATGGTGATAGGCCTGCTACTGTTGTCACAGATGTTAAGAATATCGCCCTAAACCTTGATACTCCAGCTTGATATACTGCCTCTTTAAAAGGCATTCCTTCTTTCATATACAGATTGAATTTGCTAATTAACACGAGTCCGTCATTAACGATAATTCCTATCAAGGCAATAACTCCCATCATTGATAGTATATTCACAGCCTGCCCATGAAAAAAGTGACCCCATGCCACTCCTATCATACTAAAAGGTATTAGTACAAAAAGCAGCATTGTTTGACCAAATGATCTGAAAGTAAATGTAATAAGTGCAATTATCAAAAAGAAAATTACAGGAAGTACAGTTGATGCTGATTTAGATGTTTTTTCAGCCTCACGATTTTGGCCCTCATATTGGGCAGTTACTGTGGGATATTTTGCGAGGATATCAGGAAGAATATTCGTCTTAACATCGTCAAGTATTTCAGTTACAGAAGCCATTTCGTTCATCATATCAGCTTCAACAATGATCTGGCGTTTTGCGTCAAGATGGTTAATTGCAACAATTCCTCTTTTAATTGTGTAAGAAGCAATTTCTGAGAAAGGTACTTTTTGCTTATTGGAAGTTGTAATAAACATATTATCAAGGTTGTTTATTGACGACCTATCATACTCGTTATATCTAACCCAAATTTTCACTTCGTCACGACCTCGTTGCAAACGCTGTACTTCTTTTCCGAAAAAGCCAGACCGAACTTGACCAAGAACATCCTGTAACGACAACCCCAGCATATAAGCTTTCTGCTTTAGTACAACATTAATCTCCTTAATTCCAAGTTGATTATTATCATTAACATCTTTTAAAGCCGACAACTTATTTAACTCATCTTTAAATTCATCCTTTGCTTGTTCTAGCTCCACAAGGTTATCACCCAAGAAAGCAACAGAAATTGGTTTACCAAAACCACCGCCACCTCCAAAGGAAATTGATTCGGCTCCAATAACCGGTCCTACTTTTTTAGAAATGGCATTTGAAATTTCAAAACTTACAATGTTTCTTATCTCACCTTCAAGCATAATTATATTAAGACTACCATCAGCTGTTGTAGGCCCAATCTTTTTTTCAATGTGAGTGATTATGTCAAGGCCATCTTCACGAGTTTTTTTGTAGTCTTCATTAACTTCCCAAGCTGCATCTTGGATTTTATCAATCCACGTATCGGTAATGGTTTCATTTGTACCAGCGGGCATTTTAAGCACAATACTAATATTATCACGCTCAATAAACGGGAAAAATGTACCCTTTATAATTCCACCTTTAAAAGCTGCTAAAGTTAATAACAGCGAAACAACAAATATGGAAAATATAAGTGCTTTGTTGTTTAAAGAAAATTTAAGAAATGGCGCATATGTTTTGTCACGCATCCAAAACATAATTTTATCCATAAACCTACTTATTACGTTGCTCGATTTTTTACCTCTCAATGCCTTTGAGTGTGCAAGATGCGATGGAAGAATTATAATAGCCTCAATGAGAGACACAGCCAAAGTGGCAATAACAACAAAACCTAATTCACTAAAATATTCGCCAATACGGCCATCTAAGTAAAAGAAAATTGAGAATGCAATAATTGTAGTTAGTACTGCCGAAATAATGGCTGGCAATACTTCCATGGTACCATCAATGGCAGCCTGAACCGGGTTTTTGCCTTTTTCGTAATGATGATAAATATTCTCTGCAATTACAATTCCATCGTCAACCAGTATACCAATAACCACAATCATCCCGAAAAGGGAAATAACATTAATTGTTACATTGTATATATTAGCCAAAATAAACATCCCAAAAAAGGATATGGGAATACCAACAGCTACCCAAAATGCCATGCGAGGGTTTAAAAACAACGACAACAACAGTATAACAAGAAGTATACCCACAGAACCATTCGACACTAGTAACTTCCTGCGTTCAAGTAGATTAACAGACCTATCTTGTACAGTTATAATACTAATACTAGGATTATCGAGAACAAATTGTTGAATATATTTTTTAACACTTTCTGAAACTCCTAAAAAATCTTCGGTATTGGTAGAAAGAACCTCTATTTCAACTGATGGTGAACGGTCAATCTCTATTCGGTTAGGATTTTCTGACCAACGATCAGTAACATTTCCAACATCTGACAACCTAATTGTTTTTCCGTTTACATCCGATTTTATTATAATATTATCGATATCATAACTATGATAATTTTTATATCGCCCCCTGATAAGATATTCTTCGTGTGCAGTTTTAATTTTACCACCAGTAATATCGATATTTGCTTTTTTAACTGCCGAAGCAACTTCGTCGAAGGTTAAGTTGTATGTTCGAAGGCTATTTTCGTTAAGGGCAATCTCAATTTCCTCATCGGGGAAACCCTTTAATACAACTTTAGAAATTCCGTCAATTGCTCTTAAGTCATCTTCAATACGGCGAGCTATTTCCTTTAAGGATTTTAAACTAATATTATTACCGCTAACCGCAAATGTTGTAACCGGATTTAAATTTTCGTTTTTAAAAATAACGGGTGGTTCCATATCAACTGGAAATGAACTAATGCGGTTAACAGCATTTTTAACATCTTCGAGTGCGATGGAAACAATGTAATCTTTTTCAACCTCAACTGTAATAACGGCAGTATTTTCTGACGAAACTGAAGTAATCCTCTCCAATCCGGAAACTCCGCGTAGATTATTTTCAATTTTAAGGACAATGCCCTCCTCCACTTCTTCTGGTGATGCTCCTGGATAAATAATTTGTATATTTATTATGTGGCTTTCCGACAAGGGGAAAAATGAGGAGCGTAAACTAAATAAGGCAAGCGTGCCAAAGATAACAAATGCAAATATGAACACATTTGTTGAAATTGGATATTTTATAAAATATGAAATTATTTTTCTCATTGATATTGATTTATAGAGCCATTAACCTCAACAAGGCAAAACGACACATAAGTACAACGTGATCTTTTTAACTATCTGATGAATTGGCTGAAACAGGCTTTACTTTTAACCCAATAAATGATCCTGGTATATTTTTTTTCAGGATTCGTAAGCCTTCAGGCAGGTCTTTCACGATTACCGTTTTTTCAAGAAACCTAACTGATTTGATATCTACTCTTTGCAAAGTACTATCATCGCTAACATAATATATCCATCTATTTTCGAATACCAAATTACGTGGAATTTCATAAACATCATAAATTTCACCGCTATAAATTCTTGCATTTGGAAACATTCCTTCTTTTATACCTTGAGCATGGGTTTCAATAAAAATAGACACCGTTTGTGTATTAAGATTTATGGCTGAATTAATTCTTGATACTTCACCTTCCCAAATATCATTATCTTCGTTTGAGAAAATTTCAGCTTTATCACCAATCTTAACCAAAGCAGCCTCGGAGGCAGAAACTGATAACTCGAGCTCGTAAACACTTGTATTACTAAACGACCCAAGCTTTTGCCCTGATCGAACCAAACCACCGGGGTTAATATTCGACTCTGTAACAATTCCTCTATATGGCGCTCTGAGTGTGTATTTATCAAGC
>JASFZK010000286.1:0-6121 GCA_045267845.1 Bacteroidota bacterium
ATCGAAATTATTCTTAGCATTTATGAAACCCCAATTGTGACTTTTAATCCTCTTGATAGTGTTTGTTTCTATGCATCCGTATTTGAATTATCTGGTGGTGAACCAGAAGGAGGTTCTTATTCAGGTACAGGTGTAGTTGACGGAACATTTGATGCACAAGTGGCTGGTGAGGGAACTCATACTCTTTCATATTTTTATGAGGATGTAAATATGTGCGGTGATACAGCTTTCCAAACAATTACAGTACTTCCACTTACCGAAGTTACACTTGATCCATTCGCTCCAGTTTGTACTAATACTGAATCATTTGATTTAACAGGTGGTACACCAGATGGTGGAATATTCTCAGGTGATGGAGTTACAGAAAATATTTTCTATCCTGGAGCTGCAGGAAGCGGCGATCATAATATTACTTATACTATTATTGATGGAAATGAGTGCTCAAATTCAACCTATCAAACAATCACAGTTTTCGATCAACCACAGGTTAATATTGGAGCCGACACAACAATCTGCGGAAGCGAGACAATAACTTTAAATGCAACAGTTGCCAACGCCGCATCATATTTATGGACACCTGGTGATTTTACAACTCCAAGCATTACAGTTGATTCAGCTGGCATAGGTTACAATTCGCAAGAATTTAGTGTTGTTGTAATTGATGATAATGGCTGTTCAGGAAATGATGCAACAACAATTACTTTTAAAAACTGTACAGGTATTAAAGAAATTATTGGCCTTGAAAAGGTTAGCATTTATCCAAATCCTAATGATGGTTCATTCTATCTAAGTATTTCTTCATCCAAACATATAACTGTCGATCTTAAAGTTATTGACGCATTAGGAGTTACTTATTTGGAACAAAATCAACTCGAAATCGTTGGAGAATATTCATCAAGGATTAATATACAGAATATTAAATCTGGATTATACTTTATTAGTCTTACAGATGATAAAGGAGTATTTATTAAGAAGTTCTTAGTAAAATAGACTAGCAAATATTTTTATATGAAAAAACCTGAAATATTATTTTCAGGTTTTTTCGTTAAAAGTATTTATATTTACAGCAACTGCTTAAATTTGATAGTTTAATATTTAACTATTGGTAAAGAACTGGTGATTATGAAATCGTTTAGTATAACGGCCATTATATTAATAAGCCTTCTTTGTTTAAGCAGTATGCACATTAGTGCACAACAAACTGGTGACCCAGATACAACATACTGGATCAAAAACCATGATACAACAAGTATTAATATTGATGAGGTTGTAGTTACCGGCACCAGAGTTTCAAAAAAAATAATTGACATTCCTTATTCCATAGTTCGAATAAACTATGTTGATTACAAATATGATAGGAAAATTGGTGTTGATAATATGTTGTCATCAATTCCTGGAATGTTTTTACAATCACGATACGGGAATCACGATGTTCGAATATCCATCAGGGGATTTGGTAGTAAATCAAATTCAGGTATTAGGGGTGTTCGAGTACTTTTGGATGATATTCCTGAGTCGGAACCTGATGGGCAAACTCGTATTGAAGCTATCGATTTTAACTCCATTGGCCGAATTGAAATTGCAAAAGGTAATTTATCATCAATGTACACCAACGCACCGGGTGGTGTTATTAATTTCATAAATGATATTGATTTTATGAGAACATTTGGTGTCCAATTCAATCACTTTGGGTCGTTTGGTTTACAACGAATTGGAGCTAAGGTTGGTGTAAGAACCGATAATTACGGACTTCTTACTACCTACAGCAATCATAGTTATGATGGCTATCGCGAACACAATAGTGAACAATGGAACATTGTAAATACTGTACTTGAAACAACTCACACTAAAAACTCAAGTCTTAAAATTCTATTTTATTATGCAGATGGACTCATAAAATTACCTGGTTCACTAACAAAAGAAGAATTTGAAGACGATCCATATCAAGCCGACCAAAGAGCAATAGATAGGGATATGAAACGACTATCAACAAAAGGACGCTTGGGCATAAGATTCAACTCAAAGTTTGGTTCAAACCTAAACAATGATTTTGAATTAACTGCTTATGCAACAATAAAGTATTTCGAACGTGCTTCGCGAGAGTTCCGAATCATCAATAGAAACGGATTAGGTCTAAGGGTTAAATATGGTAATAAATCGACAATATTTAACAGAACCAACGAATTCCTAATTGGTAGTGATGTACTGTTTCAACCTGCTCGTACTGAGTATTATGATAATATTGCGGGTCAAAAAGGAGATCAGATATTACAATTGCTAAATGAAAAAATCTACAATAACGGATTCTATTTTTCAAACAATTATGAAATATTGAAAAATCGTTTGTTTGTACTTTTCACCGGGAGATATGATCATATAACTTTTGATTTGAAGGAAGAGACACTACCATCTCGAGTTGATAATAGAGTTTTTGATGCGTTTGTGCCAAAGTTGGCATTGAATTATAAATTGAGTGAACAAATTGCGATATACACATCTTATAGTTTAAGTTTTGATAGCCCAGCAAAAAATGAATTAGAGAGTTTTGATCCAACGTTTTTATACAATGATGATCTCAAAGCGCAAGAAACAAAGAGTTTTGAAATCGGAATTAAAGGTAATTTAATTAATCGTGAGACAGAACTCTTTAGCCGAATACTTTTTGAAGCAACCTTTTTTAATCTAAATATCAATAACGAAGTAGTTCCTTTCGAAGTTTATAATGAAGTATTTTTCAGAAATGCAGCAAAAACTAGCAGACGTGGTATCGAATTAGGATCAACACTTAAAATCTACAAGGAATTAATGTTTACACTTGCCTATACTTTTTCTGATTTTCAATATACTGATTACCTGGCCATGTCGGTTGAAATTGACTCCGTTGGAAATATTACAGAAACCGAAAAAGACTTTTCTGGTAACGTAGTGCCAAGTGTTCCAGTGAATAATTTATTTATTTCATTATCATATGCACATCCGGTAAACGAAAAAATTAATACATTCGTAAAACTGAGTTATCAAAATATAAGTGGATTATGGGTAAATGATGCCAATACTGATAAAACTAAAGGATATCAATTATTAAATTCTGTTTTGGGTATTGACATGAAATTTGGCAAATTCAATGCACAAATTTCTGGCGGAATTAATAATATGCTCGACGAAGTTTATGTTGGATTTACTAATACCAACTCAGCTGACGGAAGATATTATGAAGCTGGTGAACCCTTAAATTATTTTGCTTCACTAAATTTGGGGTATAGATTTTGAGAAGTACGTGATTATAATTAACCAGATACATTACATACATAAAATAAAATCATTGAAAAAATTAGCTTTAATATTTATCCTAACAATAGGTATTATGAGTGTAGATGCTCAAAATGGCAATTACAATTACCAGCGTCTAATTTTTGGCGAAAACTATAGGATATACCCAAGTAATGTAACACAAACCGAGGTTTTTATTGTTAGTAGCCCTGTTGATGAAAATATTCTTTTTACATCATGCAACACTTTAACCTTTATTCCATTTTTTGTAAGTGAAGGCATCTACGTAAGTGAAAATGGTGGCAATACATGGCAAGGTAATGATACCTGCACAGGAGCCCCCGAAATGTTTCATGGTGGTGACCCCGGCATAGCCATTGATAAAAATGGCAGATTTATTATTACCCGCTTGGGCAGATCGCCTTTTGTTGGTTTATATTCCCACTATTCAAACGATAATGGAAAAACATGGTCGGCACAAAAGGTTATTTCTAGCGATGATTTGGAACGGGCAGCTGTTACTACAGATGCAATTACAACAAGCACTTATTATGGACGAACTTATGCCGCATGGGTAAAGTTTGCCACTCCATTTCCAATAATGGTTTCTTATACCGATGATGGTGCGGAAACATGGAGTACTCCCATGCAGATTAACTCACCAATAGATAGAAGCGCCGGAGGTGATATTGATGTTGGTCCTAACGGCAAGCTTAACTTATGTTGGGCTGGAGTGACCGAAACTTCGCCTTTTAAAGAAGTACATGTTGGGTTTGCCTCTTCCACAAATGGAGGATTAAACTGGACAGTTACTGAGAATGCTTTTGCTGTAGACGGAATTACTGGAATTCTTCCCAACAAGGGAAATATAAGAGTTAACGGATTACCAGGTATCGCAGTTGATAATAGTGGAGGTGATAGAAATGGATGGATTTACATCGTTACCGGACAAAAAAATCTTGCACCAGCAGGCTCAGATCCTGATATAATTTTAAATCGGTCTACAGATGGGGGTGTAACTTGGTCCTCTGCAATAAGGGTTAATCAGGATGCTTTAAATAATGGAAAATCGCAATATTTCCCTACTGTTCATATTGACAAATTTGGCGCTGTTAATATTATTTTTTATGATGACAGGAATACTACAATTGACTCAACTGGTGTCTTCTTAGCACGTTCAACCGATGGTGGTGATACATGGAATGAATATGAAATTAGTAGCCACAATTTCAAACCAACTCCAATTGGTGGGCTTGGCCAAGGATATCAGGGTGATAATATTGATATAACTTCGACTCAAACAAAATTATGGCCCGTTTGGATGGACAATTCAACGGGTAACTATCAAATTTGGACTGTCCCCATAGACTTTTCTTCATTGGACAATATTAACACAAATGAAGTAAATCCTTCTTTTAACAGATTAGATCAAAATTACCCAAACCCGTTTAGTAATTCTACAACGATTGGATATAATATAACCAAGACAGGGCTTGTTACTTTAAAAATATTTGATGCAATGGGTAATGAACTTCAAATGTTGGTAAACGAAACACAAAAACCAGGTTATTACAATGTAACTTTTACGATGGATGAGTTTGCATCAAATAATAGCATCTTATTTTATCGTTTTAAAGTTGGTGATTATAGCAAAACCAAAAGCATGATATCACTTCATTAGCATCATCCGCTTAGTTGATATTATTTCATCACCAATTATCAACTGATAATGATAAATTCCATCTGGTAAATTTTCGGGTATAAATGTTACATTGCCAATCCCTGTAATTCTTTCCTCCGGACTAAGCGATGCCACCAAAATTCCAAAAATATCAAATACCTTTATTAGTACAGGAAGTTGATGATTTGCTTTTAATTCAAAAGTTATGGTTGTAATATATTTAAAAGGGTTAGGGAAGTTTTGATGAAGAAGGTCCTTATTTTGCAAATAGGTTGCGGGCACAATTCCCACAGGTGTTTTCGGAATAAACCTCAGCATAACACCATCATTGCCCACCGCATAGCCATGCAACGAATCTGGAAACATTACGTCATAAATAGCTGATGATTCAGGCGTAGGTATTTGAGTCCAGATAGTTCCAGTATCAATGCTATATATAAATGTTCGTAAAGGCCCCAACGGCGCCCAGACTTCTGCTTCATTTACAAAATCAATATCGACGGCATTACCCTGGATTATGAGTTCTTCATAATCCCAATTAACACCCCCATTGTGGGTGCGAATTAGCCCTACTCCATAACCAAAATCAGGGTCGCCACCAGCACCCATTACATTTATTGAATCAAAAAGATGTAGAACATGAACTTCGTCTGCTGGAGCATCCATTACATCAATTGCATACCAAAGTTCGCCTCCATTATTGGTACGCCAAGTTACTCCAGCAATATCAAATAGCCCTCCACTTGCATATCCATACTGATCATCATAAAACTTAATACTCAGCACTGGAAAAAAGGCCAATGTACTAGTGTCAACAGCTGCTTGTTGCCAGTTTATTCCACCATCTGTTGTCCCAACTATAGCATGAGGCGATCCTCCCATCCATCCCACAAGAGTATCTAAAAAGAAAATACAGTTTATGAAAATATTCTCATCTAGGTAAGTTTCACTAACCCAATCAACACCTCCATTTATGGTTTTTAGTAGCAACGTGCCATAGGGTGGGTTTGTATAATTTATCGATGATGCCCAACCAAGGTCATGATTAATAAAAAATACATCGACAATATTATTTTCAGTGGTGCTATTCTGTAATGTCCAACTTTCACCCCCATCTAAAGTTTTTATAACCACTCCAAAATCACCAACTGCCCAACCAGTTATGCTATC
>JASFZK010000287.1:0-20221 GCA_045267845.1 Bacteroidota bacterium
AATCGTACAAATATTGGCTATAAATATCACGGTGGATTTAGTGATCATCTACCAATTTATATTGATGTAATTACCGGACATAAGTAATTCAAGCACTTTGTTATGAGTTATTTTTTTCGTTTCTTTGTTAAGTAATTACTTAAAATCAAATCATATGTCCTATCGATAGGGCGTTTTTTTTATTTGTGGCAGATGAGAAAGAAAATACTCATAATAATTATTGGTATCGTACTATTAGTTGTGATTGCTATATTTTCGTTTCGACATATAATAGTAGGGCATGCTTTAAAAATTACGATTAGCAAAAAAACCAATCAAACCATTAGCCTAGACATTGGTGAAGTTTACTACGATATTTTAAATTCATCAGTTTCATTTAGTAATTCGGAGTTATTATTTAACAACACCTTTCTTAATGAAGAGAAAACAATTGAGCTTTCTGAGTTAAAATTTGATCAAGTTAAAATAGACAATCTATCTATTTTAAGATTAATTTTCAAGCGTGAGGTTGTTGCTGATAAATTTACTGTAGCAAAACCATCTCTTTGGTTTATGAAGAATAATAATCCTCAACCATTTAAGGAAAAGCCAAAAGAAATAATAAAAAGTTTAAAAAAACATCATGACATTCTAAAAAACCTAACCGTTATTGTTGGCGAAATAGAAATTACTCACGGCAAAATTGACCTTAAGTCCATAATAAATAATGAAGAACATAGTGGATCGGTTGAGTTTAAATTATTATTAAAAAAGATAAACACTTCCAATAAGCAAGACTTTGATGAAGATAAAATATTGTTTGCCGAAGAACACTTTGTTAAGCTCAGCAAATTTAATTACACCATGCCCAACGGCGATAATATTAGTTTCGATTCGGTGGTTTTCGATTCAAAACTAAACAATCTCATTACTAGTAATATTAAGGTACTCATTAAAAGTGGATCAGCACATTCCAAAATAAATCCAATTACAGCTCACTTTGGCGAAGTTCGTGTTTCGGGAATAAATTTTGAGGCAATTGAAAACTTACATGATATTGAAGTTGATAGTATAGAAATAAGTGATGGTCATCTCCTTTTAACTGATAATTATGACATTAAATCTACAATCTTAACCGACACAACAAAACATGATCATTCTCTTTTCAATGAATTTAAGAGACTCAGATTAAACTCATTTATACTTAATAACATTAATTTATTAAATAACGACCACAATGGCGATACAATATTGAACCTGGAAAACTTTAATCTTTTGGTTAATGAAATAGAATTAGACTCGGCATCTCTTGCTAACAAGGTACCTAATATTGATTATAATAGTATTTTGGTTTCATCAGGTATAATAAAAGTATTTGATAAAAAATCGGGAATGAACATAACTCTCAACAGTTTCAATTTTAACGAAAAGGCAGGAGTTATTTTACTGAAAGATCTGCAAATTAATGACCACAGCAAAGTTGGCTCAAAAAACTTCACCTCCTCTATAGCTGCAATTAACATATCAGGTATTTCGGCTAAGAGTATTGCAGTTCATGAGCCCATGAAAATTGCATTGGATATTGTTAGTCCAACCATTGACATTAACCTACGAAAATCTTTAAATAAAGCTTCTGGAAAAAAAGATATTAATCTAGAAAATATCGAAATATCAGAAATTAATATCTCGAAAGGCAACATCCATATATTAGAAAATGAGAAACTTGATGTAAAGATTACGGAGTTCAACTTTAACTCAGGAAAAATAAAACTTACTGATTTCACAAAAATTCATGAGGTAAATTCAGATAGTATGGTGTTTAGTTCATCTTCACTTGCAATTAACTTGATGGATAGAAACATGAAGGTATCTTCTGGTTCATTCACTATATTAAATAATAGGCTGAAAATTAATGATATTTCGACCAATATTATTGAGAACAAAGTAAATGCTTCCGTTTCCATTAACCAACTTGAGTTGAGCGGTTACAATGTTAAAGAAATTATTAATCATAAAATAATCAATGTCACGAGTTTTAAGATAATTAGACCAAAAATAATTGGTAGCCTATTCTTGACAAATGACAATGACATAGAATCGGGTAATAAACCACAGCTTGAAAATGACTACCGTATTAGTATTAACAATTTTGAAATAGTTAAAGGAATAATTGACCTAGATATTAATCTCAAAAATGATAAGATTAAAATAGGCTCAGGAGTAGATATTTCAATTGCAGACATTAACATTGCAGACGGAAAAGATACAACATGGAAGAGTGAAATACTATGGAAAATTAACTTTTTGAAGCCCGTTGTTCATTATCAAGATTATTTAATTAGCATTGCTAACATTGAATCGGATAAAGAAAAAGAAATACTTTCTTTAAATAATATTGAAATTAAAGACAATTTGAAGAGTAAATCAAAAAGCGGAGTTGATATTCGTGAATTAACCATTGATAATATTCATCTATCTGGTTTAAATTACAATACAATAATAAACAAGCAAAAACTCAAAGTCAAGTCGATTACAATTAAAAATCCATACTTTAACGTCATGCTTGCCAATTACCATCATAAAAAAACGAAACAAAGTCATGGACAATTAAACAAAAGTTCGCTTCCGCTGGATATTGATGACATTGAAATAAATAACCTTTCATTTAAAATTGAAGCTAAAGATAGTACTTCGATCACAAATATGAGTTTGGGTAATCTTGATTTTAGCTATAATATGTCGGTTAGAAATAATATTATGGATGGTCTTAATTATTTTAATGCTGTTGATTTCGTTTATACAGACACACTTAAAAACTCTTTTGCACTCATAAAAAACATCAGCTACAGTATAAATAATGAAAACATAAATATCTCTGGGATTGAGGGTGGTAGTATTCAAAAACAAATAAAATCTGACAGTTATTTACACTATTCACTATCTGATTTAAATATCAACGGGATAGAAATCACACAAACTTATCCTCACAACATAAATTTTGATAATATTAACATTGATGATTTCAAACTAAATCTAGAAAGTCATGATGTAAGTTCAGGTATTAAAAAACCATCCAAAAAGAAGAAAAAAATAATTTTTCCAAAATTCATAAACACACTTAACATATCCACAATTAGTGGTGATAATTTTGATATAGATCACCTTACCATATCAGATACATCTGTAAAAAAATTGGTCCTAAACAAAATTTATTTCTTAATACATTCCATAAAAATAGATTCGAATACTTTCGATAACAATAATTTTGTATTTGCTGACAGTCTATCCGTTCGACTTAACAACAATTATTTCATCTCAAAAGACAGTTTGTACGCAACCAGCATAAATAATATCACTTATAATTTTATTGATAACAAGTTAACTATTGATACCTTATTGATGAAACCAAGGTTTAAGACAGCTGAGTTTTTCAAAAAAGCGATCTATCAAATAGGTATGATGAATATTTCAACCAATAGAATTATTTGTAGTAATATACGATTTGAGAAGTTAATTAAACACGGTGACATACATATTGGCAGTATTGATACTTACGGACTAGAGATGTTTATTTTTAGAAACAAAAAGTATGAAATGAACCCTAACGTTTACAAGAAAATGCCTCAAGAAGCACTATTGAGTATGAATAAGGTGCTAACTATTGATTCACTTAAGACACATGATTCATATATTCAATACAAGCAGCTTAGCGAAAAATCTGTGATACCTGGTGTTATATTTTTAGATAAAGTAAACCTTTCAGTTTTCAACATCAATAATGACCTCAAAGTTATAGATAACACTTCATCAATGGTAGCTATTTTTAAAGCACAATTACTTGGAGAGTCGCCAACTGATCTTAAAATGACATTCCCAATACTAAGCCCAGCACATGACTTCTGGGTTTCGGGTAGTGTTGATAATGTTGATTTTACAAAATTAAATTCTATGACTCAGAACCTGGTGGGTGTAACGTTAAAGAAGGGTACTGGTGAATTAGAGATTCCATTAATCAGTGGTAACAGCGAACACAGTGAAGGGAGTATAAATTTCAAATATAAGAAGCTTAAAATTGAACTATATGATCGTGAAAAAGCTCAAAATGCTAAAGGCTTGGGTGGTAATATGGCAAATTTGCTTTTAAACGATATATTAATTAAATCAAATAACCCCGGATTTTTAGGCAAAACACGAACAGGTGAAGTTTACTTTAAACGAAACACACAAAAATCAATAGTTTCATATACCTGGAAAAGTATATTAAGTGGAATAATGTCGACGATGGGATTTAATAATAAAGAGCAAAGACAGGAAAAAAGAGCTATAAAACGTAAGAGAAAATAGTATGTGTCAATCACTTTTTTTTAGTCTTTTCCATTTTGTCAAATCCAAATAATTATTTTCAATATTGTATGTAGAACTAATATCAAATATGTAAGAGTTGGTAAAATTTGCATCCCAAACCACATTCCATGTTTTCAATTCACGAGTATCCGGAGCTTTTCCTTTAGTTGGATCATTCTCATCAAATGCAATATTATGGGCATCAGCATTACTCATAAATCGCCAATCTTCCTTTAACAATCCCTGTGAGTTATAATCTTTAACAAGTAACAAAGGATTTAACGCCATTGCCATTGCCAAATTTATTTTTGTAGAGTCACCTTGGATAAAAGGTACTTTGATATCAATTTCACCATCATAGTGTCCCCAGTGTGGACCGTGATCAGATAAGATTATAATTTTAGTATTATTATAAACATCGTTCTTTTTCATCCACGAAATCCATTTCCCAAGTGTATAAATTGTCCACTTATTATTTTCGTATGGAGAAACATCTGCATGAAAAATACCTTCATCATCAATTAAATCCCAAGGGTGATGTGAAGCCATCGTATGTATATAAATAAAATTGGGTTTTTTGCTATATGTATTTGATATATGTGGCAATACTTGCAGAAAATTGTATGGTTTCGTTTGTGTTGTAACCTCTTCTTTTTTAGGTTTCTCATGCATCCATTTCCCTTTATTATAAACCTCTGGTTTAATAAAAAGAGGGACACTATAAAATACCGAATTCTCCCAAAGAATAGTATATCCCATTTCAAGCTGAGAATCCATATTCAATTTATCACTCCAATCGTCATTCCATGGAGGCAAATATGTATCAAAACTACTCTTGTCAATTTCCGAATAAATCATTTTTGTACTTGTCAAATCAAACCCTTCTGACTTTACCTTTAACCTAAATTTTTCGGTTGCGTTAGTAATTTTATTTCCAATTGTTAATGTATCATCTTCATTCATTTTATCAGGTGTATTAACAAAACCTGTTAGTATTGCTGATATTGATGGTGCAGTCATTGGTGATACAGAGATTGTATTTGGATAATAAACAAAACCTTGAAGGGTTTCAGATATTTCAGGCTCCTCCTCCATTATTTTGTGCATACTCCACCCATGAAACATATCTGTAAGAAAAAGAATAACATTTCTTTCATCTTTAGAAAATGATATTGATTTATCTGAATCAAATATTATTTCACTTTTTTTAAAATCATCTGCACCAGCTGAAACATATAAACTTTGTGAAATAAGAACAATGTTTAATAATAAAACGGCAAAAACAGTAGGCTTAAAAAATCCTTTTCGAAATAAATAACTAATTCCAATAATAATGGAAATCAACATAGTACCTTCAAGTAAATAATTTACTAATTCAGAAGCAAGATTGTTTTGCAAAGAGTATTTAGTAACCTGTAAAGTACCAACATTAATAGGAATAATGGTGCCGTAGATAAAGCAACTTGCAACCAAAAAAAGCGTAACAAACAATAGTATCTGCTTATACTTTTTTGGTAATAATAAATAAAATACTAAACTAACGGCAATGGTTTTTATAAACAGTCCTAAATTATTAGATAACAAGTCAATTGCCTTAAATTCAAATGTTTCGGGGGATGATGCATAAATTGCTAAAGGATTCCAAAGAAAAACAAAACCCGATAAATATAAAACTGACAATGCAAATAATAACCAATTTGAATGTACAAATACAGGCAATTTCATTTGAGCCTGCTTAATAAAAAAAGGAGTTGTTATGATAACAAACATAATCCCTGACACAATTATACTCTCCAATGTACTTTGAGCAATAATTATATTAAGGTTTAAAACTGTTAGCTCAATAGGGTTGCCCGATATGAAAACTATTAAATTAAATATTTGTGTTAGAAATACAAAAGCCAGTACAAATGAGGCTATTGAAAATAACAATAAACTGATATGCTTGCGAGAACGCAAAAAATACAATAGCCCAACAAACTGTGCCGGTATTAGTACATACAAAGAAAAATAATTAAGTTCTGTATTTATTCCAGTAAAATAATATACCGCAGCTAAATGGAAATATATTGAAAGGAAAAGCAGCGACAAGAATATGGCTGGTTGCACTTTAATCTTATCAAATACATAACTATATTTTTTATGGAGAATTATGATGAAAGAGAATAGTAATGAAACGACTATTCCGGCAACTAAAGACATAATTAAACGTAGAATTATATCATCAAAATTATTGCTAAACGCCCAATTTAGCTGCGTAAAAACGGCAACCAAAGTAATTATTGCGAATGTTATTAATGTTGTTGTTGTTAACGATGAAAATTGTGCTATTATCGAAAACGAAGCGTGTGTATATTTAACCTTTATTTTTTTCTTCTTCCCAAATACTTCTGGGTTTGTAATAAATAGTCTGAAAAAACTAAAAACATTATTCATTGTCCAATACAATACTAAACCCGATGGTAGATTAAATAACAGAACAAGGAAGATTGCTGCAACAACAATCATCTGTTTCCTCTCGGATGTATTACCATTGCGTGTATAAAAATATGCCGTTAGAAGATTTACGGCCGTCATAATTATTGGAAGAATATTAATAACTCCAAGTAACCCATCAGGCTCACCTAAATTTTTAATAAACATAAAGCTAACACCATCCAGTGGTTCATAACTATCCAGAAATTGATATGCAGCAAGGAAAAAAGGAATTTGTAACAGCAAACTCAAAATAGGAATCAGTGCACGAACTGAGCTATAATTATGCTGACGATTAATAGTTTTTATGTAATAGAAGCGTTCCTGACCTTTATAACACCGCTTAATTTCATCAATTAGCGGTTTCATTTTAGCCTTAACTGCATCATCCTTCTTTTTAGCTTTTTCAATTAAAATAAAGATGGGAAGAAGAAAAAGTGATACCATAAAGCTTAAAAAAACTATGGAAAACCCATAATCATTGCTAATATCGTATCCAAACAAAAATACTTGCTCAATAAAGTATAAAAATGGTGACATTATTATTTCAAAAATATTCATATTACATGCTATTCGTTTGGCGAGTTATCAATATCAGATATTATTTCCATAATTTGATTTGCTGCTACTTCACCTGCTTTTCCCATATTATAAACCGACTCATTTTTAAGAGATTCCAGTTGAGCCTGTGGTGGATTTTTTATTAAATCGACTACCAAATCGCTTATATTTTCAACATCATCCTCAGTAAAAACCTTACCAAGTCGACTACGCTCTTTCATTTCCCACATTTCATAATCCAGCTCACTTCCTTCAAAACCCTCAATGGTTTCAAACTTTGTTTCCAACAATAAAACAGGTTTTGAAAACAAAAATGCAAAATCCCATATTACGCCAGATAAATCACTAATCATTAAATCAGCCTTTGCCATACTTTCGGCTCCTGATGGTTTTATGTCTATTGAAATACGTGGTTCATTTTTGAATTTTTCCTCAATTCCTCCAATAATCTTTGGAAAACTTATATAACTCTGTGGGTGAGGACGTAGTATTATATCATATTCATCACTCTCAAGTAGGCTTTCGAAGAATTTTACTCCAAAACGATTAATGATTGAATACTCCTTCCAGGTTGGTGCCACTAAAATAACAGGACGTTCTTTTTTAACTTTTGGCAACTTTTTTAACTCTTCAAGCATCACATCATAATAGGTAAGGCCAGTTTTGAGAAGTAATTTTTTCGATGTATTTCGTTTTAATTCTAACTTTTCAATTCCTTTAATTTGGTGCGGACCCGAACAAAATACAGAATCAAAATAATCGAAGGCAAATTTACGATATGTAAAAACATCAATTGGCGCGTGCACAATATGAGCATAATGCTTCACTTTTTTCGACCGCCTAATCATCATAACATCAAGCTGTGGAGTTGTCATACCCACAAACTTTGCATCTAATTTATTCAAGAATACCGACGTCATAGTTAAATTACCAATGTACTTACTTTGAAAAAAGCTGGAAATATAATCTAGTCCGGGGTCATCTTTATCAGATGAGAAATAAACACAAGGGATATTCCTTTTTTCAAGTGCCTTGATTATTGGTATAAATACCTGCCAATATTGTTTTCCTTCAGAATAGAATACAATATCAATACCCTTATAATCGTCATGCGAAACAAAGCCTTTACCTAAAAACAGATTTTTCATCTTATAAAAGAAACCGCGAAAAGCAAATCCAATAGTAGCGGCCATAGCAATAATAATATATAGCAGCGCACTTGTTGAAGCGGGATCAATATAAAGAAGGGTAAAATTAATTATCATAGTAAGTTACATTCTGGCTAAAACAACCAACCCAATGGCCACCTAATAACCTTTCAAAAACTCATATATTGTTTTCTCAGTTACTTTTCTGGGATTATTACTTAAACGCTCAATATTAATATTTTCAATCAAAATGCGCGGATTAAAATCTGGGATTAATTCTTCAATATCAATATTCAAACCTAATTTTTCAATAAAAGTTGCAAATGTAGGTACAACCTCATTAAGTTCAACATTCATTATATTCAATATTTCATTAATTCGGTCTTTCACATTATCAATTCCACGCACATCTATACAATCCATACTTGAAACACTTGCATTATACGATAAGAAGAATGGTAAACTTAAAGCCACAGCATGACCATGAGGAATATTATAATAGCTTGTAAATGCATATGAAAAAGCATGTGGAGCTGTTGTTTTGGTAATATTAATAGCCTTCCCCGCGAGGTATGATGCAGTTGCCAATTGCTCCTTTGCATTTTTATCATTTTGATGAACAGCCTGTGTTAGATTATTCCAAATTATCTTTATTGCTTTAAGAGCATATTTTTTAGATTCATCATTACAATTTACACTCCAAACCGATTCAATGGCTTGCGAAAGTGCATCCATACCAGTACATGCTGTGAGGTAGGTGTTGGTATTCTGCGAAAACTCAGAGGTTATATAAACATAGTTTGGCAACAATGAATTACAAGCAACCGAATACTTATTTTTTTCAATATATAATACTGAAAAATGAGTTGCCTCAGCTCCTGAGCCAGCAGTTGTTGGAATGGCCAACAATGGCGTATTAGTATCTGAAATCTTTTTGTTATTCAAAACATAATCCTCAATATCACCAGGTTGGTGCGCAAAAACACTAATTAGTTTTGCCATATCAAGAACACTACCACCACCAATCGCAATAATAATTTTATATTCTCCTTTTTTAAATATTTCTACCCCTTTTTTAAGATCGGCAATTTGTGGATTTGGATTAAAGTCGAAGTAAGAGTCAATTTTATTGACATCAAAATGCTTTTTAATGAAAGCATCAGCTCCTGAATCAACAAACGAAAACTTCCCTCTAACAAGAAATATTCTCTCCTGTGAATCACCACCTAAAATAGTATTAATTTCATCAATTTCACTTTTAGAAAATAGTTTTTGGTCTATCATCCCAATAGGTTTTTCATGAAATCATTTTTGTTATCCACAGGCTTAATTGTTGGTCGCCCCAAATCACCACGTGAACCTATCTTAACTTTTATCTCTACCAAAAGAGGACATTTATACTTCGAAATATTTTTTAAAAACTCATCTAACTCTTCTGTTGTTGATATTGATAATGCATCTTTATAACCAACAGCTAATGCTATTTTTGGAATATCAATACCAAAGGAAACCGTCGGCTGTCCACCAACAGATTCATGGGCACCATTATTTATTATAAAGTGAATGTAATTCTTAGGCGACAAATTCCCAACAATTGCCAACGAACCCATATGCATAAGCATTGCACCATCACCATCAATACAAATAACAGTCTTGTCCTTTTTATTCAAAGCAATTCCCAAAGCAATTTGATTGGAATGCCCCATGGACCCTACTGTGAGAAAATCAAATGAATGTGGTTGATTTAATTTTGCTCGACACTCAAAAAGCTCACGCGAAGTTTTTCCAGTAGTTGAAACAATAACCTCATCACCCTCAAGGTTTCCAACAATCTTCTCAATAACCTCTTCTCGGGAAAGTTCAAATGAAGTACTAGTAACCGTTTTAATACTGTATTTCTCAAAGGTATTTTTTCGAACAACAATTGCAAAAACTGAATTTGATTTATTGATACTATCAACAGCTTCATTAATTTGATTATCCATGTCATTTTCATCTGGGCTTAGAACCAAATAAGGAATTTTCATGGCCTCCAATAGTGCAATGGTAACCTCACCTTGAGTTATGTGCTGGGGCTCATCTTTTAAACCTGGCTCACCACGCCATCCAATCATAAGCAAAACAGGAAAATTATACACCTGCGAATCTGCCAAAGACAATAGTGGATTAACAGCATTTCCAATACCTGAATTTTGCATATAAACCAATGGTATTTTATTGGTAGCCAAATGATAACCGGCAGCTAATCCAATGGAATTACCCTCATTGGCCGCTATAATATTACTTTCGCGAGGCGTATTATCCATAATATACGCACAAATATCCTTTAGTAAAGAATCTGGAACACCAGTAAAAAAATCAATATTATGACTCCTTAACTTGTCGTAAAATACTTTTGGATTTATCATTATTTTGTTCCTGGAATTAGATGAAGTATTTCTTTTATTGACATACATTTATCATTTACTTCAAGTGATCTTTCATTTTTAAGAATAGATTTTGCCACATCAACCATTGCCGGATATGCACTTCGTAACAAATGATTTGCGTAAATAACAACATTCACACCAGCTTCTATTAGTTCTTTTTCGTACATGTGATTATAGGTGGATGGAACTGCCACAAGCGGCATCCTATTTGGAAATTTAGCATATTGATTACAAAACTCCAATATTTCCTTTCCATCTTTTTCTTTGCTATGAATCATGATACCATCCGCACCAGCTTCAATATATGCCTTTGCTCTTTTTAATGCATCATCAACACCGTTTTTAAGTATCAAACTCTCAATTCGGGCAATAATCATAAATTCATCAGTGATTTGAGCTCTTTTTCCTTCGCTTATTTTATGACAAAAGTTATCAATGGTATCCTGTGTTTGCTGAACGTCTGTGCCAAAAAGGGAATTTTTTTTCAATCCTACTTTATCCTCAATAATAATTGCAGATACACCTAAACGCTCCAATGTTTTTACAGTAAATGTAAAATGCTCGGGTATGCCACCCGTATCACCATCATATATAATTGGTTTTGTAGTTACCTCAAGTATATCATTTAGAGTATGTAACCGTGATGTAACATCAACAGCCTCAATATCAGGCTTACCCATTGATGTAGAATCGGTTAGGCTACTTGACCACATTGCATCAAACTCTTTATGTACACCATCGTCATCAACTGATATATTCTCAACTATCAATCCAGTAAGTCCATTATGAGCTTCAATTGCCCTTACAATTGGCTTCGATTCAATTAACCGACGTAATCGCCCCATTCTAATTTCAGGAGTTGTTCCAATTTCCTTTAAACTATTATTAAGCTGTGTTGATGAAATTCCAGGAGTATAAGGAACTTCGTGTAACTTGCCTCCCCATTCTTTCAAAGTGTCAATCACAGTTTGTCGGGTACGTTTTTGCACACCAGTTTTCCAATCATCACCATGCACCACATAATCAGGTTTTATGGCTCTCAGATTAACTGAATAATCCAACTCATTTTGAGGAACTACTTTCGATACCCCTTTAATGCTTTCAATAATGATTTTTCGCTGTTCAAATTTCAAAGTTGGAAGTCGTTTATAGCTTGCAATTGCTTTGTCAGTTAACAAACCAACTGTTACTTTACCTAATTTTGATGCTTCCTTAATGATATTTAAATGTCCTGGATGAATCATATCTGCACTCATGCCAACATATACTATATTGCTCATAACAATAAATTTTTTTAGCAAAAGTATAACAATTTTATGCTCTATGGGTATTTTAAGTGGTAGTATATTTATCAAATTCCAAAGCCTTCATGTTTTACGAACTGCGTTACAAAAAACATTACATTTGGCGACTTATAATTATTTCATTTAAATAGAAATTATCATGAAAGCAACCACAATCACACTGCTTATTATTACACTTTTTTTCAATCTGCAATTAGCAGCTCAAGAAGAAGAAAAAGAAAAAAAAGAAGAGAAAAAAGCATTCATATTTACTGATGTTATTGATATTGAAAACACATCGGTTAAAAACCAGTATCGCTCAGGTACATGCTGGAGTTTTTCAGGTACAGCATTTGTTGAGGCCGAACTTCTTCGTATGACAGGTAAAGAGTACGATATTTCGGAAATGTTTATCGTTAACCATACATATTCTGATAAAGCAGAAAAATATGTAAGGATGAACGGACATTTAAATTTTGGTGGTGGCGCCGAAGTTACCGACGTATTTAGAGTAATAAAGCTTTACGGAATGGTTCCTGAAACCTCATGTGCCGGACTAGAATATGGCGAACCTATGCACACACATGGTGAGCTTGATATACTATTAAAAAGTTATGTTGATGCAATTATCAAAAATAAAAACAAAAAGCTTACAACTGTATGGCATGATGGCTTTGATAAAGTATTAAGTACATATCTTGGCGAATTACCAACAACTTTTGAATATGATGGTACAGAATATTCACCAATGAGTTTTTCTAAATCAACTGGTTTTAATCCTGATGATTATATTGAAATAACTTCATATACTCATCATCCATACTATGAAAAGTTTGTAATGGCGATTCCCGATAACTGGTTATGGTCACCTATTTACAATGTTCAGCTTGATGAGATGATGAATACAATTGACAATGCCTTGGAAAATGGCTATACAATTGCATGGGGAGCCGATGTAAGTGATAAAGGATTTGCATGGAAAAAAGGTGTTGCCATAATTCCTGTCGAAGACAAACCTGATTTAAGCGGAACAGAAAAACAAAAATGGGAAGCATTAACAAAAAAAGAAAAACAAAAATCAATGTTTGCGTTTGAAGGCCCAGTTGAAGAAAAAGTTATAACACCTGAATTACGTCAACTACATTATGATAATTATCTTGTTACCGACGACCATGGTATGTTGATTGTAGGAACAGCCGTTGATCAGGAAGGAAACAAATTCTATAAAATTAAAAATTCATGGGGTACTGATGGGCATATTTATGATGGTTATTTTTATGCTTCAGTTGCTTATGTTAAACTTCAAACGATTGGAATCGCCATTCACAAGGATGCCATCCCTAAAAAACTAAGAAAAAAACTTGGATTATAACATCCCTTTTAAAAGCATCAACAATAACAGTTGATGCTTTTTTTAACCAACCAACTCCAACCAAATAATTACCAATGAAAAAACTACTAACAATCGCCACTGCTTTAACAATACTTGTTGTATTAGCAGCTAATAAACCCGGCGAAAACGAGAATACTATGGAAAAAACAAGGGCCATAAACAAACAACACATGGACACAAAAAATAGTCCAGGAGATAACTTTTTCAAATATGTTAATGGTGGATGGATGGTAGAGAATCCAATTCCTGCTGAACATAGCCAATATGGTGCCTTCACGGTATTGTACGAAAACAATCAAAAATTGCTTAGGCAACTTATTAAAGATGTATCAGAACAAACTAATATTGAAAACGGTAGTGTAAATCAAAAAATACGCGACTTGTACAATTCAGGCATGGATACTGTAACCATCGAAAAAGCCGGCATTAACGCAATTTCAGATGAACTGGATGCCATCAACAACATATCATCAATTGAAGATATTCAAAATTATATAGCTAATATGCATAAGTCAGGGATTAGTCCTTTGTTTTATGTTTTTGCTGATGCCGACCAGCAAAACAGTTCAATGACCATTGCAAATTTATATCAAGGTGGAATTGGTCTGCCAGATGTTGATTATTATACTAACGACGACGAAAGCAGCAAAAAACTAAGAGCTGATTACATCAATCACCTTACCAAAATGTTTATCCTGGCAGGTTACAAAAGTGAAGAAGCTAATGAGAAAGCTTATGTGGTACTAGGTATGGAAACACAAATAGCTGAGGTTTCAAAAACCAGACTCGAAAGACGCGACCCCAATGCAAACTTTAATAAAATGAATCTTAGCCAACTGGAAACACTTTCTCCTGATTTTAACTGGGCATTGTATTTCAAACAAATTGGCTTATCAAATCCTGGTGAAATTAATGTTTCGCAAACCGATTTTTTCAAAGGCATCAGCAATATAATGGCTAACAATATAGTTGATGATTGGAAAACTTACCTAACATGGAATATATTAGATAATTATGCAAATTACCTTAGTAGTGATTTTGTAAATCAAAATTTTGAATTTTACGGAAAAGTACTTTCCGGAACACAAGAAATACAACCTCGATGGAAAAGAGTGCTCAACAATACTTCGAGTAGATTAGGCGAAGCCATTGGGCAGCTTTATGTTGAAAAACATTTCCCCCCTGAGTCAAAAGTGCGTATGCTCGTGCTAGTTGAAAACCTCAAATTATCTTTTGCTGATAGAATTAATGATTTGACATGGATGAGTGATGAAACTAAAGTTAAAGCTCTCGAAAAACTCCAAACCATCACTGTTAAAATAGGATACCCTGATGTATGGAAAGATTATACAAATCTTGCAATTGTACCAGACAGCTACATCCAAAACATACGAAATTCAAGAGAGTTTGAATTTAATTTTGGCATAAACAAAGTTGGCAAACCTGTAGATAAAAATGAATGGGGTATGACGCCTCAAACAGTAAATGCTTACTACAGCCCAACTCATAACGAAATAGTTTTCCCAGCAGCAATACTTCAGCCACCTTTCTTTAATATGGATGCCGACGATGCCGTAAACTATGGAGCAATTGGAGTTGTAATTGGTCACGAAATGACACATGGTTTCGACGACCAGGGAAGAAAATATGACAAAGACGGAAACCTAAACGACTGGTGGACAAAAAAAGATGCTGAGTTATTTGAAAAAGAAACCGCATTACTGATTAAACAATATGATAATTATTCAGTACTCGATTCACTTCATGTTGACGGAAGCTTAACCCTTGGCGAAAACATTGCGGATGTAGGAGGATTGAACATTTCTTACAATGCGTTACAAATGTCATATAACGGAAATACACCTGCGCCAATGGAGGGGTTCACAGCCGATCAAAGATTCTTTTTAGGATATGCACAATTATGGCGACAAAATATTCGCGATAAAGCATTAATACAACGACTTAAAACTGATGTTCATAGCCCGGGTGATGCGAGAGTAAATATCCCACCTTTTAATTTGGATGTATTTATCGAGGCTTTCGATATTACCGAAAATGACAGCCTTTATATTCCTCAAAAAGAAAGAGCTAATATTTGGTAACCCTATAAATTTTTTTGGCGTAATTCCATATAACAAAAAAAGCCAATGAGTAAGCAGTAATCGCTTCCCATTGGCTTTTTTTTGGTTACAACTAATTACTAAGCAACCTCAACAACAACTTCTTCACTCTGCCACAAACCATGTTTTGTGCAAAATGCCATTGCAGTTAACTTCATATTTTTCTTCGGTACAACATTAAAAACTACTTCAACATGCCCTGGAGCATTACCTAAAGTACCTGGCGCAAACGAAGCTTGTCCAAGCATAAACTCACCATTCCATAACTGCACATATGCAATGTAATGATCAAAATCATCCGGATGAGCATACTCGTCACCAACCTTAACTGTTACCGCAAATTTCTCACCTGCAACAGCGTTACTCTCACAATGTACAAATGCTGAGTGACGGTCTATGTAATCTTTTTTAGCTTCTCTGTCAATTGTTGAAATATCAACGTATCTATTAATTTTCATGATTTAAGTTTTTATTTATAATAATTCTAAATTGCAAAACTAGTGAATTTTTTATTCTAACTATGGGCAAGTGGGTCTTAATCTTCCAAAGGTACAAATTATTTTCATCTTAGCTGCTTTTTCCAACTTAACTCGAAAATATTTTCCCACACCCCAATTCCATATTTCGCTTATTCAATTATACCATTATTAATAATGGCGGCTACCCTGCCTGCATTAGCATTTCGGCAGGCTACTGCGCTTTCCACTTATAGTTGTTTCATCCCAAGTGTTTTTTTGTAACCTGTACAGGGGCTTCGTCCCTCCGCCTCTGCCAGTCAACAAAAAAATCATTGGGCTATCAACAAGCTAACATTGCAATCGCTTCCGCAATCTAAGGTACAATATCATACAGCCATTACAACCATCTAACTTCGCAATACAATTTTATACCAAACATAGCCTTTCAGTACTTAGTATAACCCATCATACTCATTAAAATAAGCCACGAACACACGAATATAATTTTTTTAAAACACAAAAATATTATTCACTAATAAGAAAACCCAAGAGGTTTTCTTAAGTTCGTGTTATTATTTTAATATTCCATTAGCAAAAAAAATAGATCCGTGCATTTGTGGCAAAAAATCACTCAACTAAAAGTACGAGTTTGCCCTGATGTTTAGTAAATAATTTGCTTAGAATTAAGTAAGTTATCAACCACAAAGGTTAAATACCTACCTTTGTAAAAAACACAATAATATGGATTGGGATAAAAAATATGGATTTAGCATCCAAAAATTATTACTTACCAATGACTACGAAGGAAAGGTTGAAGCTACTCTTATCTCCCGAAACGCAAAAAAAGAATCGCGAAAAGCTGTACTCTATATCCATGGTTTTGTCGATTATTTTTATCAAAACAACCTTGCCGATTGGGCAAATGAATTAGATATCAACTTTTATGCATTGGATCTGCGTAAGCACGGACGCTCACTCCTCCCCCACCAAAAACCAAATATGACTCGGTCAATGTCAGAGTATTATGAAGAAATTGACAAGGCTATTGATATAATTAGAAATAAAAGCGATAACAATTTTTTAATTTTAATGGGTCATTCAACTGGCGGACTTATTTCGTCATTATATGCCCACAAACACAAAACCGATAATATCATTGATGCAATTATACTAAACAGTCCGTTTTTCGACATGAATAAACCAGCTTGGTTTAAAAAAACAGCATTACCCCTAACAGCATTCATCGGAAAACAATTCCCCGATATTCCATCACCCGAAGGATTAAAGGAAGGATACGCCAAAAGTCTACATAAAGACCACAATGGAGATTGGGATTTTAACCTTGATCACAAACCTATTCTTGGTTTTAAAATTAACCTTGGATGGGTGGCTGCCATACATTATGCGCAACAAGAACTTCAAAATGGCCTTGACATAAGTTGCCCAGTATTGGTAATGTACTCATCGAAAAGTGTAACCCCGGGCAATTACAATCCTTCAATGCACACAGCTGATTCAGTACTAAATGTTGATGATATTAGCAAATATGCTGATGCCATTGGTAATCAAATTACAAAGGTAGAAATTAAGGATGGTATTCATGATTTGGTGTTAAGCAAAAAAGAAGTGAGAGACGAAGTTTTTATAGAAATGACAACATTTGTTGAAAATATATTACATGAGCGATAGGTTAATTAGAGTCCGTCTAGAATGTCCGATTTATGCGCATATTACTTATTTTAAATGGAGCTTATGTGTTCGCTTCGCTCGTTACTTCGTTACACTCTTGTTTGAAACAGTCATTGACAAAAGTCAACTCCTTGGTTTCAAACATTTCGCAAGCCTCGGACTCGAACATTCTAGCTCAGACTCTTGACTTTATGGACAGACACTAATTATTCTAAGCCTCTAACCCATCACAAAATTATAACAAAAATGAAATTTGAAGATTACAGGATAGCCCCTGAAATTAAAAAAAGTCTGTTGAACCTAGCTTATAGGCGACCAACTGATATACAATACAAAGCCATTCCGCCAGTGCTTAAAGGAGAAGATGTTCTGGCAATAGCCCAAACTGGCACTGGAAAAACTGCCGCTTTTGCAATTCCCATTATTCATAAAATTAATCAGCAAATAAAAAAAGGTAGTATTAATGGAATTCAATGTGTAGTTTTGGTTCCCACGCGTGAGCTTGCCCTACAAATTACCGAGGTATTTAATAACTTAGCTCACTACACAAAAGTTGTTACTCTTTCTGTTTTCGGGGGAGTTGATCAAGACCCACAAATTAAGCAACTAGCAAAAGGTGTTGATATTCTTGTTGCAACTCCTGGGCGCATGTTTGATTTGGTTAGTCAGGGCCATATAAAACTAAACAATGTAAAAACCATTGTTTTGGATGAGGCAGATCATATGCTCGATTTAGGATTTATTAAAGACATTCATGATTTAATTAAATTTATCCCACGTAAACACCAAACATTATTTTTTTCAGCCACCATTGATGCAAAAATCAAAAAACTAGCTTACTCGCTGGTTAATAATCCAATACGTATACAAATATCACCAAAAGATCCCGTTGCTAAAAATATTAATCATGCAGTGGCATATATTGAAATGGATGATAAACGGTTTTTTCTTGAACGATTTATAAACGAAAACTCAGATAGTAAGATACTCGTATTTGTTCGAACCAAAGTACGTGCCGAAAGAGTACTAAAAGCTTTGGAAAGGGTAGACATAAAAAGCCAAACAATACATGGCGGAAAGGATCAGGATGATAGGTTTAAAGTAATGACCGATTTTAAAAGCGGAGCAAATAATATACTAATTGCAACTGATGTTAGTTCTAGAGGTATAGATATTCCCAGCGTTGATTTTGTAATAAATTATGATCTTCCAGAGCAAGTTGAAAATTACGTTCACCGTGTAGGAAGAACTGGTCGTGCTTCAAAAAAAGGAACAGCAATATCATTTTGCAGTACTGGCGAAAAAGCAGTGCTCCAAGAAATAGAAGAGTACTTAGACAAACCTGTGGCAAAACTTGATATTACAAAAAACGATTATTTACAAACAATCGAATTTTCCGACGAATCTCACTCTGATTGGAAAACACTAATAAACCCATCAGAAAATCCTGATACCTGGAAAAAAAAGAAGAAAAAGAGAAAGAAATAACTAATCCTCAATAACAATATCATGCGTAATTGCAGCTGCTTTTCCAAGCATTTCGCTTACGCCACAATAACGATCTTGTGATAAATTAACTGCTTTTTCCAATTTTGCCATTGGCAAATCATTACCACGAAACGTGTATACAATATGAATTTTATTATAGTACTTTGGGTGCACATCAGTTAACTCACCAGTAATCTCAACATTAAAATAATCAGGTTTAACTCTCATTTTAGTTAAAATTGAAATCACATCCATTCCTGTGCATCCACCTAGCGACACTAATGTCAATGCTTTTGGCCTTGGTCCGGTATTATTTCCTCCAACACTTGCGTCAGCATCTAGTTTAATTTTAAAGTCATTAACTTCAGCTTCAAAAGCCATATTACCTGTCCAGGCTACGTTTATTTTATTATTCATTATCAGATTTTTTTAATTTATGCAAAAATATAACTTTATTCTTAAAATAATTTACCAAAGCATAATTATCATTTAAGGCAAAATAACTATCTTTGTGAATCTGATTTAGATTTCCATTTCATTAATCTTATCATAGTAACATCTCGCAAAAGCGGGATTTTTGTATCTTACACCATTACCATTAGTAGAAATAGATATTTTACTATAAATCAAAACTATCAACAGAAACACATATTATGAGTGATAATATTATCATTGAAAAAAGGGCTCTAACAGTTCGTGCACTAACAATAGTTAAAAAAATACTTGATGAAAATCATGATATTAAAAATATTTTTACATCTGTAAATTCTTATGAGGAAGCACTTACAAAATTAAAACACTGGTTATCTGGATTGTTAAATTCACATAAGGTTGCCAAGGATTATTACCATAGC
>JASFZK010000288.1:0-4495 GCA_045267845.1 Bacteroidota bacterium
GATCATCAATTATTGATAAATTAAATTCATCTACTAAAGTATCATTACTAATAACTACATACAATGATAATTGAGCTCCTCCACTTTCAATATCAACAAATCCGGGAAAGTACGTTGGAGATTGAATAGTTGAATTACTAAATATACCATCACCACTAGTTTTCCAAAATAAACTATTGTAAGCCATGGGAATGTTACTATGAACTATTTTTAGCTCTTCAAGATGTTTGCATATTATTGTATCGGGACCAGAGTAGGGATAAATAGCTGCAAATGAAAACGGGCTCTCATTACCCAATACTTGTGCATCGGCTTGGTTAATAGCCGAGTCAAAAGATGTAACAGCTATGTCACTATATATGGAAATATCATTTGGAAATGCAAATGTTGTATCTGACCCTAATTCAAAGTTTTCAGCAAAAGAGTAATCAACAAGTTCATCATAATAAACCCTATACCCTTTTAAATCAGCTTCTTTATTCGAAAACCATGTTACCTGAACTATATTATTTATTAGCTGCTTTATAACTTTATAAGGTGGTGAAATAGGATTACTAGTATCGATATTAACTAAAAACGGATGGTAAATAAGTTCGCCAAGATTTGGATTGTCATTTTTGTCGTAAATTAATTTGTTTATCAAAATTGTATCAGTAGTACCCCAAAAATTTTCATCTATTAACAAATCATTACTTGTGTTATTCACAACAATATTTTCTAACTCACCTGTGTACATTAAATTATTATTACTAAAAACAACTCCATCTGTTTCTTTAATCCCAAATATCTCAGTTTTGTTTAATTCAAAAGTATTATTGGTATATTGGTTTGCCTTTGACCCAGGACCAATGGCGATTGCCCAATCGTTTTGATAAAAACTATTATTGATAAATTTACAATTATCGGCTCCTGAACCACTATAAACAGCAATACTATTTTTCCAGAAAATATTATTTCTTACGGTTGTTGAATCGTGTACCAGAAACAATCCATAGCCCACATCAAAACCATTATTTATAAAAATATTTTTTTCAATTACATTATTTGAATTGGTCGAACCACCATTATTGTCAACCCAAATACCATTAATACCTGAATCGATTATATTACCAACAATTAAATTGTTTTGGTAAATACCACCATCTTCACTATAAACATAAATATTATTATTTTGGTTTCGCAAAAGAGAATTATAGATTATATTATTTGATGAACCACCTAAATACGTGGCGATTATCTCGATACCATCATAGTTACTTTCGAGCCTACAATCAGCTATAAAACATGAGCTACTGTTAATAAATTGAATACCCAGATTTTGACAATTCGAGATGGTAGTACTACTTACTTCAACAGAATAACTTTCTTCAATTCTAATACCAGTTTCCGCATTTGCTATATGCGCGTATATTATTTTAGATTGATTTTCAATATTTGCATGTTTAATAATTATTCCTTTCCACTTCCAGGTTAGACCGGGAACACGATAGTCAGGAACAAAAGATACCGAATCAATTAATGTTCCAAGTACTAATAGATTTCCTTCGTCGATAACAATGCCGGTATTAATATTTAATCTAATATTTGCACCTCCTTCAATAATAAGGGTTAGTCCACTAGGAACAATTAAATCAGCGTACACTTCGACTGTATCATTGCTTGTCCAAATTGTATTTTCATCGATAACACCGCCAGCTTGAATAATATTTGGAAGTACTTGCGTTGATGTGAATAATAACAACAGAACAACACCAACAATTTTGGATAACTTATTCGAAACGATATATTTTAGATTCAACTCAACCATTAAAAATAATACATTAGTCCAAACTTAATGCCAACCCCTTGAATTTTTGTATTGTTAGGGTAATCCACTACCAGATCAGTAAAATAATTCAGATAGTAGACCTCAGCATTAAAATCAAATTGTTTATTAATTCGATACTTTATTCCAGTTCCTAGCAAAACAGAAAATGCTGTTGTACTAAAATTTAAATCTGCAAAATCGACACCAATGTGACTGCTTTCATCTGGAATTGCAAGACCATTTTTATAAACTAGAATCCCTGCCTGACCACCCGCTTTTATGTACAGCCTAAATTTACGGTTACTGAAATAGTCGAATGATAATGACCCTACAAACTCAATAAATCCAACACGATTATTAATGTTATAGCTATATTCACGATTATCTATTGGTTTCCATGTTGAGTCGGTAATATAATACCATGCCGTATCGGTTTGAATAACCGTATAATAACTATCAATTGTATCCTGAATATAATAACCTCCCTCGGTAACATTGTACGAATGGTTAAATTTTTCAGAAAACTGAGTTAATTTAAGTCCGCCAGAAAAATTCCAATTATTATGAATTTTACTAACCTCAATACCAAACGAAAAATTACGAAATGAAATATTACCAGATTCCTGGGCAAGTGAAAAGTTCGAAATTATTGGGACAACAAACACACTTGCCGACCATCCTTTTTCGCGTGATGCCGTAGGGTTAAAATAATCAGATGGAATCTCTTTTAATTTAGTAATTGTGGGTTTCTTTGTTTTTTCTTTTTCAAGATAAATGGTGTCGGTAATTCTAATCGTATCAGTATGAATACTAAATACTGTATCCTGCACGAAAACAGTATCAGGAATTACTTTGTGGGTAGGGATATCATTATTAACTATTTCATTAGCAATGACGATTTCATTGCTCGAAATATTATTATTGCGGTTTATTTTTTTATGAATGACGATTTGATTCCCAATTTGTTTAAATGTATAATTTGTAGCTGAGAGCAATTCTTCAAGAATTACCAGCGGTTGTTTCCCAACTGCGCTATAATTAAGTTTTACATCAAAAATATCCTCTGCTGAATTATAAGTAAAGTTCAAATCTGCTTCATTTGAAAGCCTATATAAAACGATTGACAGTCTTTCGTCGTTTGCACTAAAATTAATCTTTTGATTATTATCAGACTGTGCCTGCATTGGCTTTACTAATACCAAAATAGCTAGTAATCCGATTATTAAAAGGCAGCTGCTTTTAAAATATTTTGGAATATCTTTTCTTATTTGCACACGAAATAATTGTATTGACACTAACCCTAAAAAGAAGCAATAGGTTATTTTCTTTCTCGTGGCTAAAATACTAAAAAATAAAATAGAATGAAATCCAAATAATTCATTTTTAATGCATCTAAAGTGTACAATAATTAAGGATCTAAGAAAGGTTATTGGAGTAATATTATGCTAATAAATCACAACTAAATCATCTTCAATTTTGTAATCAAAACCATAAATAACTTGTAATGATTCGAATATGCTGCCAGTTGACTCATTATTAAATCTAGCTGTTAGCTGATAGTCTGCCAAATTAATATCGGAATTAACTTGAATTTGGTATGTATGCTCAAGAACTTTTACTACTTCGGGTAATGGAGCATTTACAAACTCCAACACTCCTGTTTTCCAAGCAACATGATTTTTATCGGTAAACCTGTGTTTCGTGATTAATCCAGTATTCTTGTTATAAACACCTTTCTGTCCGGGATACAAAATTATTTGCTCCAATATGCTACCATCAATTTCATCAATTGAATAGAAAAGAATTTTTCCTGATTCAAGATAAACCGTAATTTCATCAGAATTAATGCAGTTACACAAATCGAACGAAGTACCTAATACTTTTACCCTAACATCACCTGTGGCAATTACCATTGGTTTATTGGGATTATGGGCAATATTAAAAAATGCTTCTCCTTTAAAACTAACATCTCTTGTTTCTGATGAAAATTCCTCAGGATAATTAATTCTAGCACCTTTATTCATAACTACACTTGAGCCATCAGGCAGCATAATTGGATCGTCAGGTGTGAAATTACTGGCAGAATAGTTTTGCATCTCTACAGTGCTACTCTTATCTAATAAAAAATAAAGCCCGAAAACAATTATGGCAAGAGCCGCAACTCGAGAAGCATAATAAAAAATTCGCTTAAAAGTTTTTGGTTTTGAAACCTCCACAGGTTTAGTAGTTGATTTAATTTCAAAGCTGGTGCGCAATTTAAATTCTGCCCAAGCCTTTTCAACATTAACCTCATGTTTACCATTAATAATAGATGAAGAATTCCACACCCGCTTAAGCTCATCAAACAATAACATGTTATCCTTTGATAAAGCAATCCATTGTTCAACCAACTCCTGTTCCTTTTGTGAACAGTTGCCAGTCAAATATGACACTAATTGTTGTATGTCGAATTCTTTATTCATTCTAATTACCAATGCTAATTCTTATAGTAAGACAGATAAAAGCCATTTTACCCTTACTCCAAATTCAATTATTTTTTAATTATTTTTCCAAATATTTAATGTCAAAAAAGAATAACAGTTACAATAAGCTGTTAATCAGCGAATACAATAATAATATTGGAGCATAATCTTTTAACACAATACGTAAATATTTTAGAGATTTTGTCATTTGCGCTTCAACAGTTTT
>JASFZK010000289.1:0-6329 GCA_045267845.1 Bacteroidota bacterium
AATAATGAATCGGGGCTTGCAATTATTATTGCAGCATAAGTAGGTCTGATAGTATATTTATTCGTTGCCGAGTCAGTCAGCGACCTAGCTACGAGCGAGTTAATATTTCCTTCAATTTTAATCCTATCAACAATATAATCATTTCGAAGAGCTATGGAAATATCGTAAGTTTCTTGATCATCTAGTTCGCCATGACCTTCTATGAAAGCAATACGTGGTTTAACATTTTTTATCAAACGTTTTATTACAGTGGCAAATTTGAATTCAAGATTTTGAATTGAATTATTAAGTGCAGCTTCAGGAGGAATATTAAACTGAGCATCAAGTAACTCAACTGGTAATTCATTGTTTTTATAACTAACTAAGGCTCCAGGGAAAATAATTTGCTGTTCCATTCCCCCTTTTGTCTTTACTTGTAGGTCGGTAGGGTTTAGCCCCTGTTCCATTAGGAGCTGGTAAGTATCATTACGTTCCTTTGCGTTGTCACTTGACGAAGGGTTAATAAAGTTATATTCAATATTTTTGTTATAGGCTCTAAATTCGTCGAGTAATTCTTTTGTTTCACGCTTTAGTCTTTTAAAACCTGCAGGAAATTCACCATCAAGAAATACTCTAAAATACACTATATCATCAACGTTTTTAAGTAAGTTTTGAGTAGACTTTGATAACGTATATCTTTTTTCGCTTGTGAGATCAACACGTGTAAACACGTATGAACTAATAATATTTACAATAAATATTATTGAGATAATAATTAGCAGCTGAACCAAATAGTGGTTGCGGGTTTTATTTGTTTTTGTCTTCATATAAATCTGTTTTTACCAGCTACGTTTTGATAATGAAAAATTAGTAAGAGATAAAAACAAAGTGATAACACTTAGGAAATAAATCACATCACGTGTATCAACAACACCTCTGCTTACAGAGCTATAATGAGCGCTTATGCCAAGTGATCTGATAAATAAATCGATATTCCCAAACAAATCAAGCGAATATATAAACTCAAATCCTAAATATAAAAATGCACTTAGTATTATTGCAAGTATAAATGATATTACCTGATTATCAGTTAATGAGGATGCAAAAACACCCACGGAGGCAAATACTGCTCCCAAAAATACTAAACCAATGTACGAACCCCAAACACTACCCACATCAATATTACCAATGGGAAAACCAAGCTGATATACCGAATAGAAATAAACCAGGGTTGGTAGTATGGAGAATATAATTAAAGTAACTGAAGCTAGAAATTTAGCAAAAATTATTTGCATGTCAGATAGTGGCCTTGTATAAAGGAGTTCAATTGTTCCACTTTTCTTTTCTTCCGAAAATGAGCGCATTGTAATGGCAGGCACCAAAAATAAAAAAACGATTGGAGCAACTATAAAAAGACCATCGAGATTGGCATATCCATAATCTAAGATATTAAAATCAGATGGAAAGAACCATAAAAATAAGCCTGTGGTTATTAGGAACACAAGTATTACAACATACCCTGTTATGGAAGTTAAAAATGATCGTATTTCTTTTAGATATAGTGCAAACATAATTATACATTGTAAAGCATCGCAAAAATAATACTTTTTTTAGTGGTTGAACCGTTTGTATGTAAGTTGTTGGAGAGGATGAAACAGCCTTGTAACTTAAAATACTTTATACAATTTACCAGGTAAACTTTGAATTAAACCTTCAAATTCGAGCATTAGTAATGCGGCAGCAACTTTTGATGCAGGCATATTTGATTCAATTACCAGTTTGTCGATGCTAATTTCTTTCGTGTCTTCAATTATGCTTAAAATTAATTTTTGTTCATCGGTAAGCTCAACAAATAAACTTCGTTGTTTTTTAACATCCACCTTTAGATCGTCCCAACCCATAATATATGCAATATCTTTTGCCGATTCGGCTAAAGCAGCCCTGTTTGACTTAATTAGCATATTACAGCCCATTGAAAACTCGTCATTTATTCGTCCAGGTACTGCAAAAACATCACGATTATATGAGTTAGCAATCCCTGCTGTAATTAATGCGCCGCCTTTTTTCGCTGATTCAATTACCACAATTGCATCACATATTCCAGCCACTATTCGGTTTCGTTTTGGAAAATTCTCCCTGTCGGGGATAGTGTGTGATATAAATTCGGTTAACAAACCTCCATTAACCAGCATTTTTTCTGCTAATTTTCGGTTTTGTGCGGGGTATATTCTGTCTAAACCATGTCCGAGTACTCCAACTGTTTGTATTTCATTATCAATGGCAGCTTTGTGGGCATAACTATCTATTCCATATGCTAAGCCGCTAATTAATAGTACATCTTTTGTTTTTAATCCTTCAATAAACTTTTCGCAAATAGCTCTGCCCTGATTTGTAGCTTTTCTTGTGCCAACAAATCCTATTACTCGTTGTGTATTTAAATTTGCTTTTCCCTTATAATATAATAGTAAAGGACCATCTTCGCAGTTTAATAATCTAGCCGGATAATCTTTATCGGTATAAAAAAGGGGTTGAATGTTATTTTTCTCAATAAATTTAATTTCGCCCTCGGCTTTGGATAGTATCTTTTGACTCAGTATGCTATTTACAATAGTATTTCCAATGCCTGGTATTTTCAATAGAGCATTCCTGTTTTCACTAAAAATAGCTTCCACACCACCACAATATGCCATTAATTTTTTCCCTACAACATCACCGATGCCAGGAATTAGTGTTAGGCCAATTTGATATTTAAGAATTTCTGTATCCACAAGTAAAAATATGAATATATAATTGAAGACTTATTATTAAAACTGAAATAATATTTACTGAGCCAGATTAAATCTAAGGCTAAACCCGCCACTAGTTGTGGAATTTGGCATTTGTGATGAAACATACGGATTACTACTAGTCCAGTTAAAGTATAGTTTTAGTTGTATACTTTGGCTTAGCATATAGTCGCCAGCAAAATTTAATGTGTACTGTTTGTTACCTGCTGAAACTTGATTATTAACCTCATCAATACGTCGTAAGGTAGTTTTGTTGTCTCTAATACCAAAATCAAGCTTTAGATTTAGATCACTTTTGAAGTTGCTTTTTTTGCCACCACCACTCATGGAGCCAACACTAAATTTCAGATCTTTTATTCGATAACCCAACCCAACAACAACCTCACCACCAACTACTTCGGTAAGTTGATTATTTACAAAACTTAAATCAAGCTTACGTGATTTTTTGTATTCGAATTTAGCACTTAAACTGTTATGCATGGTAACATCAACACCAATTAACGGACTATACTGTTCCATTATTGATACAATGCCAACGTCGTATTTTGTGATGTAGTTGTCGGAATTTTGGAATGTTTGATCTGCATTTTCAGGATCAAAATTAACATTGGTGGTCCAAGAAGTAATACTCATCATGGAACGGTAACCGTGAGTGATATTAACGCTCCTAAATAGTTTTTCAACAGATTTTATTTTTGTAAGACCATTAAATGTTATCCGCCAATTTGGAATTGGGAATTCGGGGAAAGGACTACTTATATTAATATCAGTAGAGCTCTGACCTGAGTATGATGATAAAAATGCATAATAAAGTACCGATTGTGAGCTAGAAGTATATCCACGAGGATAAACTGCTCCAGCCAAACTATCATAAACTTCAACACCATCCCATGATTCATTTTCATTTGCTAAGCGATAGGCTACTTCTTGCCGCGAATCGAGGAATTTGATAAACGTTGAGGAAATATCTGCACTATCTGTTTTGTCAAATGATGTTCTAATTATTGAATACGAAATACTGAAATTACCTCCTTCCATTGGAGTAAACTCCTGGAATAATGGGTTATCCATATCAGTATTTCTAAAATATGACCGGTAGTTACTTGCATAAATACGGTCGCCATCAATATCAATTCTAATGGCACCTAATATATCTGCAGTAATTTTATAGGACAATGATTCTGTTGCTTTTCGAATATATGGGTTGTTTAAGATTGTATCATTTGTAATCCAGCCATTATTTGCAGCATCCCATTTTATGTCGTGTTGATCACCAAAAACAAACCCAAGGCCAGGAGACGAGGTTGCAAGATTAATACCCATCACATCAGGCTCGTATGCAAATCCTGGTAATAGCTGACCATAACCTGAACTATAGGTTAATGATGCTTTTTTTATTGATAGTAATGTTTTAACAACGGTTTCGCCAATTATTTTAGCATAATTTACTTTTGGTTTTTCAATTGTATCATTTGCGGGAGGCTCAGGTACTGTTCCTCTGGCTCGTGATGTTGGTCGTGACGATCTCCTCTTAACCTTTGTAAGTTTCTTAAAATAAGGTACCTTATTATATAGTTTATTAAAATCTAATTTACCATTAAGCTGCTTTTGGTTTGAGTTTTCGATGCTGTTACCCATACGGTCCTGTATGGAAAGTGGAGAAGCTGCCCAGGTATATACAGCCTGATAACTCATGGCAACAGTAACCCAATCCACAATTGGTATTTTTTTAAGTGGTACGTTATAAGTTGCCTTAAACGATTGGTTGTAACGCTGCATTGTACCACCAGAATAAATATCATTCCAAACCTCTTGTTTATATTCTTCCCACTCCTGTGTGTCCTTATCTGGATAAATAACAGGCTCTCTGATGAAGGCATTTGCCCCAGCATTAAACTCAAAGGTTAATGCCCGTGAAAAATCATATTTAAAATCATAATTTCTATTCCATGTCCACTGTCGATCGATTGTCGGTTTTATTATAATATCACCGATACTTTTGTCTCGGTATAACATTTTCCGTATTGATCGATCCATGTCAGTTCTGAAGCTAAGCGTTTTTGGTAATAAGTAAAAGTTAAAATCTTTAATGAGCTTTAGGTTTTTGTTCGAAAACATTTTCACCTTATTAAGTGGCTTATAATTTTTCGGTTTTGGATTAAAATTATATCCAAGTCCACCTCTGTATTGATCTTGATTATCATAAACAAAATCAATATCTCGATGATCATTTTGTGAGTATGCAAACGAAACGTCAAGGTTTTCAACATCGTAAATTTTTGGCTTATTATTAGTGCCAACCCTGTCTTTACGAACATTCATAAAGTTAATATTTTGCCTTACTGTATTATCAATAACAAGTCTTTTAACTGAGTCTTGTTTATGCTTATCAACATAAGTGTCAAGATCGTCATCCAGCAATACATCCGGATCTAACGGATTGTACAAAGGTGTAATTTTTGTTAGAGCATAGTCGTAGTGAACTGGGATTCGAATTCCTGAATTCTCACCGAAGAATTTACCAAATTCAATATCAGTGGCAATCATATAGTTAGTTACGTATTCTAATGGTATCTGGCCAATCTTCTTTTCGAGACTAGCAAAACCAGCAGAACTATGTGATCCTGATATAACTACTCTACCCAAATCGGCAAGTGTAGTTTCTATTCTTCCAGTTGCTGCCCAACCAGGATGATCATTGAAATCGGTAAGCCTTAACTCATCAAACCAAATTATGGCACTTCTTGGGTTTCCATCATCGTCGAGACCTGAACGTTGTTTAGGATTACGAACACCCAATAATATTCCCTTTACATCACTGATATTTGGGCTACCTAAGATAGTAACCTTATTGTTTCCAACATACTCAACATAGGGTTGGTCTAACCTGAGGTTTGTATTTGGATCGCGTAGGGCGACATTACGATTTTGCTTAATACGAACAAGTTCTTGTAAATCAATGTCAAAATTGTTTATTTCGGGCCATATGGAATCAGCTGCAGAAGCAAGTGTATACCATTTTGTAAATTCCAAAGGTACTTCGTACTCATAATAGTTATGTGTGAAATCAGCACCTATTCTAATAAATGCTGTCATGTCGCCATACTCTAATTCTTCATCTTCCAATAATTTTTCGGCGTGAACAAACATCTTTATTCGCTTATACTGCCTGAAATCAAAATCGGTTGTTTTAAATACACCCCTTGCATCACCATCGAATAGCTCACTTACATTTAACTCCAACGATTGTTCATTTTGAAGAACATAACTTGTTGTTCCAAAATTGGATTCGCGGTTAATACCAGGAGGAATTACATATGGTATTGGAGTACGTTTTCCATTTTCTTCGATGTTAACTGTGGCAACTGTAAAGTTAGTTTCATCACCATAATCACCCGAAGGATAATCGCCAGGTTCGAGAATTGGATGATCATATCTCCGCCATTCACCTCTAACCAATTCGAATGTAGCAAAACGTGTAACTATTGGGCGCTCAAAGTCTTTCATGAATACTCGCATAAACCTGATAGATCTGAAATCGCTAATATTACCAATTATTTTTTC
>JASFZK010000290.1:0-4121 GCA_045267845.1 Bacteroidota bacterium
AATGTGACCATGCCCATGAATACAACATTTTGGGGTTCTTATTTTGGGATGTTTACTGACCAGTTTGGAATTCAGTGGATGGTTAGCTACTATAAAAAGATAGCGTAATAAATTGAAGATTGGTAAAAATCTATTTCAGCAATTAAAATTTATTCAGGATAATAATCTTTAATAAAATTATTGTTTTCAGCAAGAGGTCTACGTACATAACTATTATCCACCTCACGCGGTTCAAGTCGAACTTTGGAATAAGGTATTTCTTTGTAATCTACCTTGCTTAATAAATGGTGAATTGTGTTGAGTCGGGCTTTCTTTTTATCATCTGCTGGCACATCATACCATGGGGCAATTTTAGTATCAGTATAGTCGAACATATTATCTTTTGCCTTGGAATACTCAACCCAAAGCTTTCTCGATTTAAGATCCATATCACTTAGTTTCCAGCGCTTTGCCGGGTCATCGAGTCTTGCCTTAAATCTTATTTCCTGCTCTTCGGCGCTTACCGAAAACCAATATTTAATTAACGTAATACCAGATCTAACTAACATTTGTTCAAAATTTGGACATGATCTTAAAAATTCCCAGTATTCATCTTTAGTACAAAACCCCATAACGTGCTCTACTCCTGCCCTGTTGTACCACGATCTATCAAAAAGAACCATTTCGCCGGCAGACGGTAAATGTGCCACATATCGCTGAAAATACCATTGAGACTTTTCCTTCTCGGTAGGAGTACCAAGCGCTTCAACACGACATATTCTTGGATTAAGTGAATCAGTTATACGCTTTATAACACCCCCTTTACCTGCCGCATCGCGCCCTTCGAAAATAACTACAACCCTAAGACCTTTTAACTTTATCCATTCCTGCAGCTTAACAAGTTCAATTTGCAACTTGGCCAAATCATGCTCATAAACACTCTTTTTAAGCATACCATTTTTATCAAGTACTGACTTCCTATTTTTTTTCATATGAACGATTTTCTGATATTAATTGAAGGAAATCACCACTCGAAGGATATTGAAAAACTTTTAAGTCAAACTCAGGGATAACTGCTAACACATGGTCAAAAATATCTGCCTGTACATCCTCATATTTCCCCCAATCAGTTGTGGCAGCAAATACATATATTTGAATTGGGATTCCAGTTTCGGTGGGTTGCAAATGACGCACCAAAAATGTCATATTATTATTTACATCAGCTCTACTACGCAAGTAGGCTTTTAAATATGCCCTAAAAACACCAAGGTTAGTTTGCCTCCTACCATTTACTAAAACAGATAAATCAATCTTTTCGGTTGTATTATAATTACTAATATCATCCTCCGTTTTGTCTATATACCATTTTAATACATCAATGGTTTTGTACTTGGCAAGCATTTCTTCAGTACAAAACTTAACAGTATCCATATCAATATTAATGGATCGTTTAATTCGCCTTCCGCCAGACTCTACCATTCCTCGGTAATTCTGAAATGAACTAGATACTAAACTATAGGTAGGTACTGTAACAATAGTTTTGTCAAAATTTTCAATCTTAACGCTTGTCAGACTTATTTCTAGTACTGTACCATCAGCTCCAAATTTTGGCATATTTATCCAGTCACCAATTGAAACCATTTTATTGAAAACCAGCTGTAATCCACCTACAAATCCAAGTATTGGGTCCTTAAATATCAACATTAACACTGCTGACAAGGTACCTAAACCAACAAATATTGAACTAAGATCTTTGTTAAAAAGAAACCCTATAATTCCCAATAACCCAACAAGGTACACTATAATTTTCCCAACTTGAATAACTCCATTTATGGGATGATCCCTAGAAACATGAAATCGTTTATAGTAATCGTTGCCTGATGACAATAAACTATCGAAGATAAGTATGGATATCAAATAGAAAAACAAAGTCGATACATCCTTTATAAAGGAGGAAAAAGCACCTTCAACAAAGATATGCTCATATTCGACTGTAAAGTAAATAATCGAGGCTGGAATAAGATAAGCAATGCGAATAAAGAATCTATTTTTAAGCAGGATATCATCAAAGTGAGTTTCTGATTTTGATATAAGTGGCAGCAATACACCTCTTAAAACCTTTACTGTAAGTTTGTACATAAGATATGCAAAAACAAACAGTACCACGTATCCAACAACCTGGATTATCAGTACAGCATAATCATTCGAAAGCCCCAAACCTTCGAGGTAGCTGGTAACACTTACAATTACTTTATTAAGCATTGTGAAAATATTTTAATACTAATACACCCAATAATAAATTACATTTAAAGTTAGAGTGTTTTTCTAGCAGAAACAAAAGTTACAAAATTTCTATAGCTTGGCAATGGCGTCCAAATAACTCTTCCTAATGGAACCAAGATTATCTATATTTCGATTCTTATCATAGATTCTGACAAAGTCAACTATACCTGATGCATTATATACACTAGTTTGAGCCGCATCGAAAACAAGCTCGCCAGAATTATATTTTATACTTTTGGTAATTTCCTCAAACTTGTTCCATGGTAATTGAATCGGCACTTGAATATAGAAAAATTCCTTTACATCCATATCTTCAAATATTCCATCACCTAACTCTGTAACTCTGAAAAATTTTCGGATTTGTATAGTACTTTCGTAAGCAGCTACATTTTTCTTTTTCTCAAACTCAATGCCTGTATCAATAAAATGAACAATAATCTCGGCTATCAAATTGTAAGGCAACCCTTTAAATCTAATAATACTTACAGGGTTATTCCTAAGAATAATTGTACCAGGTACAGCATCAAAAGACACCTTAGTTGCTTTCTTTACTTTTTGTATTGATCTAATAATATTTTCGTCAGTATATACTTTTTTTGTAACTACAAATAACGACTCAGGCTCTAATTTATCGGGTATAGTGGTACCATGATATCCCGGATAGGGTAACAACGACTCAAGAATTAAAGCTTTACAATTTGTTTCGGTTTCAACTGATGCAAGTTTTTCTTTTTTTACTATTGTTCCAACCGATTGAATAATATTATCTTTCATATAAATTAGCTATTTTAGTTGATATTTGGAATAGTACAGGTTTGTAAATTTTTCTTTTTATGCTCTAAATAAGTGGTGTATTCATGCGAAATCACCATATTAAATCGTAAAACTTTGACCATTCAGTATAAAAAGCTAATATAGAAAAAAAAACTAAATACATACTATTTTTTTTTAAGCAACAAAAAGACTTCCCTTCCCTGTCTTGGTTTTATGGAGTTAAACGCAGTTTCAAAAATAATAAAATTAAATATTGGCTTAAATAACTCAACATATTCATCTACGCTTCCTCCAAAGGGAGGACCCTCAAAATCAAATTCATGATTAAACAATACACCCATGTATTTACCAGTATCAACTAACAGATCGCAAATTTTGTTTACATATTTTTCTCGCGATAAAGGTGTTAGGGAGCTAAAAAATGTTTGCTCAACAATTAAGTCGTATTTATTACTATGTGCAAAGAAATCTTCACTAACTATTTGACTGACCGGAAACCATGGACATCGAGTAGTAAACTCCATTATGGCTTCTTCAGAAAATTCAAGAATAAACGTATTTTTAAATCCTAATTTATAGAGATATTCAGCTTCCCAAGCTTTACCAGCACCGGGTATTAATATCCTAATATTTTTATTGGTGAGCTGATCAAAATACTCTTTTAATGGTGTTGAAATATATCCAACGTCCCATCCCGTGCTATTGGAGCTGTATAATGAATCCCAGTATCGTTTTGTATGAGGCAAATGAATAGTTTAATGGTTATATTGCTGAATGATTATTGTTGAAAAACTTTACGATTAAATTACAATGAAGCACTGCAACAATGAAAACCATATGGTTTACTCTTCACTAGCAAACATTGGATCCCATGGAGGAAGCAAAGTTGGTTTTTGAGTCATGATTTTCAAAACATCTTTATCAACATAACTTTTATGAATTACAAGCCTGAACATATACTCATCAAACCATACATCAGTCATTGTTAGGTATCCCTTATAACCTTTATCAGCGCCCCAGCTATTTTCCAACAACCATTTATCAATGCTGCCATCAGGTAGAATATTTACTCCAACCAATGCCAT
>JASFZK010000291.1:0-8584 GCA_045267845.1 Bacteroidota bacterium
ACTAACTCACATACACACACATTTAATGTGAGTGTTAGTAATTTAGATTCTGGAATTTATTTCTACACAATAGAAATTGGAAATAGTTCAGTAACAAAAAAGATGCTTGTTAAATAATTAGTATTACTTTTAGCTAAGCGTCGAAATATAGGCCTAAGCAAATCTTAGGTTATTGTTAAAGAGGGTGTTTAAAAAAGGCAGGCTTTTCCTGCTTTTTTTAAACACCCTCTTTTTCTTTTACGTACAATTATGTAAAAAAATATTTTTTCAATGCAACCATATCACCCTAAAATTGTATCTTAATGTCATAGATCTTGTAATTATTATTTAGGTCTTTGGCTAAATATAACCAAGTTTTTATTATTAAATTGCAATGTATAATAACAATGTGCTATATTTGTTGCCTTAATTGGAAAGAGATAATTAACTATTTGTAAAATTAAATTAAAAATCATGAAAAAATTAGTACTATTAAGTTTAGTGATGAGTATTGCACTTCTTGGTTTCTCGCAAGAGAGAGTTGTTGCAAGCAAAGCACTTAGAGATGTAAACAAAACAGCAGTTTATGTGACTCCAACTGATGCCATAGTTGTTGGTGCAGTTTCTCAAAATCCATATGTTGCAACTTCTAGAGAGTTAGAAGGTGAAAATACAATGGGTAATACATTTTATGACTTACAGTCAAACACATTGTTGAGTAACAGAATTTACGTTTATGATGATGGATCAATTGGTACTGTATGGACAAGAGGTGTTGATGCTTCAGCTTTTGCTGATAGAGGAACTGGATATAACTTCTTTGATGGAACATCATGGGGACCTGATGCTACTGCTCGTATTGAAGACGACAGAGTTGGTTGGCCAAGTTACGCTCCTTTGGGAGCAAATGGTGAAATTGTTGTTGCACACCTTGCTGATGGTTTGAAAATTTCTACACGTACAGATAAAGGTACTGGCGAATGGGCATACCAAACAATCGAATCACCTGTACCTACTAGCCTAACATGGCCTCGTATGACAACTGCTGGTGAAGATCATAATACTGTACATTTACTTGTAAATACTTTCAATGAGTATGAAGGACAAGCTCAGGGACTTCTTTATTACAGATCACTTGATGCTGGTGCAACATGGGATATTGAAGCCGAAACTCTTGAAGGAACTGGTGCTGATTTTTATAGTGAAATTAGTGCTGACTCATATATTTGGGCAGATCCAAGAGGTGGAGCAATTGCATTTTTAGTTGCAGCAACATGGACTAGCGATATGTTTTTGATGAAATCAACTGACAATGGTGACTCTTGGGAGAAAACCATTATATGGGAACATCCTTACCCATTCTTCGATTGGGAAGCTACCATTGCTGATACATTCTATTGTGTTGACAACAGTGCAAATATTACACTTGATAATGAAGGAAATGCACATGTTGTTTTCGGAATTAGTAGAGTTATGCATTACGAATTAGGTACCACATATAACTATTTCCCATATGTTGATGGAATTGGTTACTGGAACGAAACTATGCCTATGTTCTCAAAAGATCTTTATGCTCTTAACCCTTACGGTGGTGATGGTTCTGAAATGGTTGATGACTATAACTTAATTGGTTGGTTCCAGGATACCGATGGTAGTGGAACAATGGATTTATTGGATGATTTAATGTCATACCGTGAACTTGGTCTTTCAACAATGCCTAGTATTGCCGTTGATGATTATGGTACTATTATGTTAGCTTACTCTTCAACTACTGAAGGATATGATAATACATTTTTTAACTACAAACATGTTTGGGTAAGATCACAGCAAGCTGGTGGTGCATGGGGTGATTTTGAAGATATTAACACAAACATTATTCATATGTTTGATGAGTGTATTTATCCTCTTATAGGACAAAATATTGATCCTAATACTCAAACAGCATATATTATGTACAACGCTGACTTTGATCCAGGTTTAGCCCTTGACGAAGATCATGAGTATGTAGATAATAGAACAATTGTTGCTAACTTTAACCTAATCACTGGTGTTGAAGATGCTGCTGCTGCTTTAAACTTTACAGTAAGTCAAAACGTTCCTAACCCAGCTGTTTATACAACTACAATTACTGTAGGAACAGAGGTTACTGGTGCTATTAACTTAAGCGTTAGTAATTTACTTGGTCAGGTTGTTTATCAAGAAAATGTAGTTAGTAACTCACATACTCACTCATTTAATGTAAATGTTAGCAATTTTGATTCTGGAATTTATTTCTACACTATTGAAATTGGAAACAGTTCAGTAACTAAGAAAATGCTTGTTAAATAAACTAATATTTAACATTACCTGAGTAACGCACTTAGGTGAAATAAAAAAGGCTGTCTAATTTTAGACAGCCTTTTTTGTTATTATTTGTTCCGTTATTTGGAATTATAATGGGATTACCTAAAACTCAGAAGTAAAGTAAAACTCGATATCCTTATACTTTTGTTGTGCCATTTGGAGAGCAAATTGTGTATCAGCTAAAAATACTTCCCTGCCTTCTTTATCAATTGCAATTTGATTGGCTTTTCGTGCTCTAAAATCCTTAAGTTGCTCTTCGTTCGTACTCTTAAACCATACTGTTTTGTAAAGAGTGATATGCTCAAAACGGCACTTTGCACCATATTCATGCTCCAATCTATATTGAATTACTTCAAACTGAAGAGCTCCAACAGTACCAATAATTTTACGACCGGTATGTTTGCCAGTAAAAAGTTGTGCCACGCCTTCGTCCATCAATTGATCTATTCCTTTGGCCAGTTGTTTTGACTTCATGGGGTCAGCATTTTCAATAAATTTAAATAGCTCTGGTGAGAAGCTTGGAATTCCTTTAAAGTTCAGTATATCCCCTTCGGTTAGCGTATCACCAATTTTAAAATTGCCAGTATCGTGTAAGCCCACTATATCTCCTGGAAACATCTCGTCAACAACCGACTTTTTTTGTGCCATAAATGCAGTTGGACTTGAAAATTTGAGTTTTCGATTTAATCTTATGTGCTGATAATATGTATTTTTCTTAAAGGTACCTGATACAATTCTAACAAATGCAATACGATCGCGATGTTTAGGATCCATATTTGCATGGATTTTAAAAACAAAACCACTAAACATATCATCCTCTGGAGAAATAAATCTTTCATCACTTTCTCTTCCAATGGGTGATGGAGCAATTTTTATAAAATTGTCAAGTAGTTCCTTAACACCAAAGTTATTAAGAGCACTTCCAAAGAATACTGGAGATAGGTTTCCATTCAAATATTCTTCAACGTTAAATTTAGGGTATACGCCTTCAACAAGTTCAACATCTTCCCTAAGCTGTTCTGCATCATCATCAAGATATTCATCAACACTTGGGTCAGAAAGTTCACTAATGTTAACGCTTTCTTCTACAATTTGAGTACCCGGAGTAAATAGAGTTAGCGAATTGGAAAAAATATTGTACACACCTTTAAAAGAAGGTCCCATATTAATGGGCCAGCTAAGTGGTGTAACTGTAAGATGAAGCTTTTGTTCAATTTCGTCGAGCAATTCAAATGCATCCTTACCTGGTCGGTCCATTTTGTTGATGAAAACAATAATGGGAATTTTACGCATCCTACAAACTTTAACAAGTTTTTCGGTTTGTGGTTCCACACCCTTAGCAACATCAATAACTACAATAACGCTATCAGCAGCAGTTAGGGTTCTGAAAGTGTCCTCTTGGAAATCTTGGTGACCGGGAGTGTCAAGAATATTTATTTTAATATCTTTATACTCAAAACCCATTACCGAAGTAGCAACAGAGATTCCCCTCTGGCGTTCAATTTCCATCCAATCAGATGTTGCGGTTTTTTTTATCTTATTAGATTTTACAGCCCCAGCTACCTGAATAGCACCTCCAAAAAGAAGTAGTTTTTCAGTTAATGTGGTTTTACCAGCATCGGGATGACTAATAATGGCAAAGGTTCTACGCCTACTTATTTCTTTAGTGTTACTCATCTATTTGTTGTAAAAAAATCGAAGTGCAAAATTATAAAAAATGTTGGATGGGAGTAAATAGAAATTAAAGATTACGCGAACACTCAAAAACCAGATGAAAATTAGGAAAAACTACTCCCTTCTTTCAACTTCTCTAATATCAACTAGTTTATTCATTAGGGCATAAACTGTTAAACCCGAAACTGTTTTAATACCTAGCTTTCGTGTTATTTTTTTACGATGAGTAGTTACTGTATGAATACTCAAAAACAGCTTATCAGCAATTTCCTGATTTGTTTGTCCCAGTGCAAGATTACGGAGTATTTCTGTTTCTCGTTTACTTAGTAATTGTTCATTTTGGTCGGATTTGTTATTTTCTTTCCCAATAATCTTTTTTAAAGTTTCAATTAATTGGTATTTATTGTTTTTAATATTCAAGGTGTATTGAAACCTACTAACGATATTTTGATCTGTATTTGATGACACTAACCCAATTACTTTAATTAACTTTTCTTGGCTTAGCTTACGTGTAAGGGGTATTAATATGTCGGCAACCGAGTTCGGGTCTATAATTACAAACTCGGGTTTATTACTTAATATTTTTTCAAAGATGTTTTTTTCTGAACCATTGTACACTTGCACAACCAACATGCCGCTTAGTTCAAGTACCAGATTTTCTATTCCAACTGAAAGTAGAAATGCATTTGAAACAACTATAACCTTCTTCGTCTTGCTCATAACTTATGCTATAGTTGGTTACTGTTTGGAGTATTCAGTTGTATAACTATTTTTTCTAGAACTTCAACTTTTGGGACTAAAATCAAGTCTTCCATTCGTGCATGATCATGCAAATCTTTTTCTAATAACGCTAACTCTTTGAGTAACTTATATCTAATTCGTTGTTGCGAAGTTGATGGTAAGTATTTAATGAGAATATTTTTTAGATCCATTAGTTTCTCTTCAACATCTTCGTGTTCAGCTTCGTATGAAGTAATTGAATACTCTTCAATCTGCTTCAGTAAAGCTGAAGAAAAGGAATTCCCATTAACTGCATTTTCAAGCTCAATTACATATGGGTATACACGTTTTTCCTCCCGTTCTATGTGCTTGACCAGTTCTGTTTTGTATTCTTCAAAAAATTTCTGTAATAGTGAATGTGATTCATCACCGACTTCACCTTCAGTAGCCATTTCATCAATTAGATATTCTATTTCAGGAATTTTATTTTGCAAATAATAACTATGAGCTTTTTGCAAATAATCGATTAATATGGTCACCGAAAAGCTTTGTAGATATGTTTTATCTAAATACTGCGGATCATGAAAAGAGTTAAGTATAGTTAGAAAGAAATCAATATTTATTTCTTTTTCATTGCATATAACTTCAATACTACCATCCCCAAATCCTAACATAATATCAAAACGGCTTATTACCGGAATCAGGTTGTAGTCGTGATTTATCACGTCAGCAAGTTTCATGTCTTTTTCAAGTAGCATATGATATGTTATTTATCGCAAAAATAGCTAAAATATATAATCAGTATTTTTAAGATAGTACCTATTACTAGGTATAATTCTAATATAAATTTGAAATGTTAGCAATTTCTAAGCAAGTTCTCAATTTTTTCTTCGAGCAGTTTGGTTTCATTTTTAATGTGTAGACCTTTGAATTCACTACTGTGTAATATTGAATCTGATAAATCGAAAGTGTGCTGAGATTGTGAAAATGCAATTCCCTCTTTTAGTAATCTGGTTGCCAAATATTCTTGTTCAGTTTGCCCAGGAGTTGGAATGAAAATAGCATTCTTGTTAAATACTGCCAGATCCATTAAAGTTGAATAGCCAGGTCTGCTAACAACAATTTTGGCAGATTGAATTAAGGAGGCAAATTCTTCATCGGGCAGATGAGATAATAGTTTAACATTTTTCACTTGCTTATTAATATTTTCTCCAGGTTTGGCAAGAAGCATTATTGTTGTCAAATCTGTTTTTAGTGCTTGTGATAATAATAGTTCTTCAAGTATTGTTCTTTGAGGCTCTGGCCCCGAGAGAATTATAAGAAGGTCAACACCATCATATTTACCGTTATTATTTGTTTGCTTAAACCGGCTAAGTAAACCAATATTGAATAATTTATCTTTAAATTTAGAAGTAGCAGAAAGACTGCCCGATAATCGAAAATTACCAATAACATCAGGGATCCAAATTTCGCTAAATTTATTTAAATAATGATTAATCATTTGGTTAATAACAGGTTTGCCAATGGCTTGCCAGCCCGAAGTTTGAATATTTAATTGATGAGTTATAAATACTGAGGGAACTTTTGTTGTTGATAGTTCATATCTATTGTCAGATATTACAGCAGATATATTATGCTGAGTAATTATTTTCTGGAGTTCAGCATTTGCACGCTTTCCTTCCGAAATCATTTTTGGAAACGATTTTATCATCTCCATAGCCATATTCCCATCAATGGGATATTTAGGGCTAAAACCTTTAAGTTTTATAGTAGTATTGTTAGGAAATCTTTGCCTTAAAAATTCAAGAGGATAATTGTCGGCTGCCATGATAACATTCGCACCTTTGTTTTCTATCATATCAATAACTGGAACCATACGTGAAGCATGACCCAAACCCCAATCTAAGGGGCATATTAATATGTTTTTTTTGTCCAACAATTAATTATCTGATGCAAATATACACAGACAACTTGACATAGTATCATTTAACCAAAAGAACTCAAATTGCCACAAATTCTATTGCTTTTTTTGCTAACTTTGGACAGTAGTTTGTTTTTCTAATAAACGATATTGTTAAAATGAGAAAATATTCACCTCTTCTGCTTATATTTATTTTCATAACTGGCGTTTTATTTGCTCAACAGGAATTACGCAAAATTGATAAATTAACAAACCACCAAACGGAGAGTTTAAGAGTTCCAAAAACTGTAGGTTTAGAGGTTGATACTTTGGCTGATAACTATATTTATTATGGTGATAAAATTGTTTTTAACGATTTTGAATCGAATTATTGTAAACTTGTTGTCATTGATTCATTGCATTTTATAGTTGCATATCAAGACTGGGGTAACAATGGTTATGGCACGGTAAAAGTTGGAACCATTAGTGGAGTAGATATTGTTTATGGCGACGAGGTTATTTTTAATGCTGGCGTTACTAAATATATTTCTGCCTGTTCTTTAAATGATTCAAGTTTTGTTATTGCCTTTAACGATTCTGATAATAATAATTCTGAAACTGTTGTTTTGGGAACTATTTCTTCTGATTACCAAATTATATTTAGTGCCGAGTACCCATATCGTAATAACGGTGATTTTCCTGTGTCAATTATTTCTTTGGACTCATACTTTTTTATTGTTACTTATCATACTAATACTCAGAAACTAGGTGCAGTAATTGGAACTATTAACAATAATTCCATTTCATACGGCCCGGAGTTTGAATCTTCTTATAATACAATGCCATCAACTGTATTGAATACATTTAGCATAGATTCAGCTAATTTTGGAGTTGCATATGGTGGAGTAAATAATGGTAATATTGTAATGGTAGCTGTTTCCAATAGTACAATATCTTACAGCCCCAAATTTATTTTTAATCAGGGTGATACTCGATATATATCAGCAACAAGTAGTAAAAATAACAGCTTTGTAGTTGTATATGCGGATATTTCAAATTCAAATTATGGGACTGCTGTTATGGGCAACATTGAAGAAGGTGTAGTTTCTTTCGGACCTGAGTGCATATTTAATTTATCCTCAGCAACAATCCATACATCAATAACGTGTATGGATACCGCCAAAATTGTGATTGCGTACTCCGATGATGACGATAATAATATGAGTGGAACTGCTGTTGTTGGCATCTTTACAGATGATACAATTAACTTTGGTAATGAGGCGGTGTATAAACCGGGTTACACTCAATATAACTCTATTGCATCGTTGAATATGAATAAGTTTATTCTCGCATACGAGGATGATGGTAATTCGTATTTTGGCACATCGATTATAGGTTATGTTTCAGATTATCCGGTGTTTCGAACCATTATTGATTCAGCATTTTTGTGCGGAGATACGGTTGTAAGTACTGTTAGAGTAACACATCTTGAAGGTGTAAAATTGTTTGGATTATATTTGGAGTATGATACATCAAATCTGTTATTTGTTGGGTGTCAAAACTTAAATTTTAAACTCGATGAAGGACAAATATTAGTTACAGAGGATGATGGGTTAATTCTAATTACCTGGATTTCACCCCATGAGATAGATATTTTAAATGATACATTGTTCGACTTAGTATTTGAGGGTTTGCCCATGTATTCACAAACTAATGAGTACCTTGTTTGGGATGATTTTAGTAGCTTTTACCGAAATAGTACTGGTAGCTTTATTGAGAGTTTATATTTTGATGGTGTGATAACGCAGCCAATTATTGACAAGCCACTTGGCCCAACAATTGTTGATTTGAATGTTACAGTAAGTTCCAAATACACAACAAACCAAATTAATGACACAACAATCTATCAATGGAATATACATCCTGTTGAGGCTGGTGAGATAGTCGGAAATGACACTATCGGAACTG
>JASFZK010000292.1:0-3550 GCA_045267845.1 Bacteroidota bacterium
CTGCACCTTTTTAGTTTAATCTTTTTTGAAAAATATTTCCGTATCAATGGATATGCAAATATTTTTCAAATTCGCTAAAACAAAAAATCCATTGATTTAAAAAGCGCATTCTAAAATTTAATTGGTATAACACAAACTATCATGAAAATGTACCTGACTCTTTTTTTTGCTTTTCTTACATGTGTGAGTTTGGCTCAAGTTCCATATAACCAGCGTTATACAAATTCAATATTTGATGATATAGATATTGTAACCAATGTTGTTTACGGTAATGCCCCAGCAATTAATTTCCCATATATGGATGAAGGCAACACCTCGCCACAAGATTTGTTGATGGATATTTATACACCTGTAGGTGATACTCTTGAGTTAAGACCGGCTGTTATCTGCGTACATTCAGGAGCATTTGTTACGGGAACTAAGGAGGCTGATGATATGGTTGCTTTTTGTGACTCGTTGGCGCACAGGGGGTATGTTGCAGCAAGTATTGATTATCGAATGGGAATGAATATTTTTAATTCTTCCAGTTCAACACGAGCGGTTTATCGTGGGATTCAAGATGGACGATCTGCAATCAGGTATTTGAAAGAAAATGCTGCGCTTTACGGAATTGACACAAACAATATTTATTTATTGGGGAGTAGTGCCGGGGCTTATATAGGTCAGCATAATTACTATATGGATACCGAAGATGAAAGACCACCTGAGACATATGATAGTCCTGATTTGGGTTGCTTAGATTGCTCGGGGAATGATTTTGAGCATAATGGTAAAGCCAATGGTTTGGCTGCTCTTTGGGGTGCGCTTATGGATACAAATTTAATTGTAAGTAGTGATGGGTTGCCGGTATTTCTGGCTCATGGAACTGCTGATGCAACCGTACCTTTTGGATATGGTAGTGCGTTTGGAAATAGTACCTTTTCTCCAACATATGGGAGCGAACTAGTTGCCCAACAACTTGAAAGTTTTAATATTGAAGTGGAGACTTATTTTGTGTTTGGCGCCGGACATGAGTTTTATGGTACATCAAATGGTGATTGGGCAGGAAGTCCCAATGCTTATTGGGATTCTGTTTATAATAAAGTTGAATCATTTTATTATGACATACACAAACCAATGGCTGCATTTTCGGTTCAGGGATATTTCATGTATAATTTTATTGATGAAAGTTCATCATCAACATCATGGTATTGGGATTTTGGGGATGATAATTATAGCGTTGAACAAAACCCCGTACACCAATATGAGGAGGAGGGGTATTATAAAGTTACCCAGTTTGTTCAAAATAATAACCTAAGCTGGGATACTGTAAGTGTTGATATTGACTTTTTTGTTGGCGTTACTGAAAGCTTAGATGAACAACTACAAGTTTATCCTAATCCGGCTTCAAAGGGGGTAACCTTTTTTAATAACAACAACCTCAATAGTGTTATTATAATATTTGATAATAATGGCATAGCGATGGAACAGTTGGAACTATCCAGTTTTAAAGACGTAAAGGTAGATGTAAGCAGATATTCAGAAGGGTTGTATTTTATTCAATATTATACAGGTAATTCGCTTATTCACAAAAAGCTAATAGTTTATTAAATCCATTGTAGATGCATTGTGTTTTTTTAATCTTATTCTATTCTTCGATGCTTTCTTTTTTTATTTGATATAATTTTCTACTTGTATAATCAGCACCAATACTGAGAAGTATAAATCATCGAGTTCTATTATCAAACATTAAATTATTTATTTAAAAAGAATTGTTACCTAATAATTTTTTTCTATTTTTGCAGCCCGAATTTGAGCCGATGTTCATTTTTGGTAAGCTTGAAAAAGCGGGACCTATAGCTCAGTTGGTTAGAGTCCCTGACTCATAATCAGGTTGTCCCAGGTTCAAGTCCTGGTGGGTCCACAAAAGCCATCCTTAACGGGGTGGCTTTTAGTCTTTTACGGAGGTTGGTTTTTCCATTGTGACTGAATTGTGACCTTAGGATGATAGTCTATTTATTGCACAAGATTAAATGTAAATATAGGTTTAGTAATGTCGCAATCATACTCTAAAAATTTTACACAACCCTCCATTTCAACATCGTAAGCTCCGATAAGCGTAGTGAGCAGTCTTGTCAAGGGTGCTTCGAAATAGCTGATAACCCACATCACTAATTCCACCAACAGCATTTATATACCCTTTACAATGATGTGAACGAAGCTATCTTTGCTTAAAGATGGTGAAGTGGTTTGTATACAGCAAAATTGATCGTGTAATCAACCTATATATCCCAACTCAACTCTGATTTTGGTACATCTTATTAAGGCTATGCAGTTATTGTACTGTCTTGTGTAAGTAATATTATCATGGTGATGCTACCTCCCTTATAGCGTCGTGCAATAATTAAAGTCGATGCTCCTGGAGAGGGCTAACAGAGCGGTATTCAGGTAATCTTCGTCTGGGATCATACTGAGCATATGAAGTAGATGTGATATGCCGAATTTATATTATAACACTCACCTAACGTATTAAGTATAATTTGTACAAAACACAGCATATACTCCCTGTAATAGCGCAAAAACACGTGTTTTCATATGAGCTTGTATTACAGTACTATACAGAGGTTTTTGGGTGAACTCGAAGGTACTATCTATATATAACTTACGGAAAACGCTCCCACTTTGGATTACAATAAGTGGCCTATCATAACCTCATTGCTGCAGTATGCATGCGGAACTCTAGAATAAATTATATACATTTCGTGACACGTATTTAGGCCTACTAACTAATATCCTTAGCAACTACCCTCGTTATACCACGCAGTTTGGTTGTGCCTTCAACACTGTGATTTCAAATTACTCAGGGACATACTCTTAAGGGGCATTAATTTGAAGCAATAACTTATTTAGAAACATAATGCCATCCATACTCACACACTGTTTTATGCTAGTATTACATAATGAATTATTTTGATAATAATGTAATGTCCATTTCGTTATTACATCACAAAATAGCAACTTTTACAAGGAGGGAGTAAGGGTAAAACCCGATTTAATTGTCTTATTAGTAACTTAATCCAAGTTATTACTTATCGAGGTTGGAGTTAGCACTTAAGTAGAAATATTTTTGTAATTTTACCAACAACCCTAATATAATACATCATGATTCCACAAGGAAATAGTGTAACAACACACAACAGACCCAAAGTTTCATTTCGTATCTTGTTAATTAGCTTGATTGTAATACTATCATATCAATCTTTCTCACAACGAGAAGCTGACCGGTGGTATTTTGGAATACATGGCGGTTTGGATTTCTCAACCGGTGAACCAGTTATTATGAGCAATCCATATCATTCATCAGGTACTATTGGTACTATGTGTGATTCATTAAGTAATTTATTGTTTTACAGCGATTTGTTCAATATCCACAATTCTAATTTTGAAGTAATGGAGAACGGTGATGATCTCATTGTCGGAGGTGGTGGAATGAGTAATTTAACCATACCATGGCCAGGTTCTGATTCATTGTATATTGACTTAAAAGTAAAGGACGCTAACGATGGACCAT
>JASFZK010000293.1:0-3685 GCA_045267845.1 Bacteroidota bacterium
TGACTTCTTTGATAATTCAAAGAATATATTCTCAAATTTATTACCCAACTATGCTAAGTTACAAGATGTAATAAAAGTAATTGATGTGGGATCAACAGGAAATAATGTTATTAATATATATATGAACGCAGTGCAGGAAATGGCTGTGGCTTCAATTGAAAAAGGAACTTAGCAGAACAATTGGATAGATTGCATTTAGCAAGATTATATAAATGAAACTCCTCGCATCAAGCTGATGAAGTACCTCAATCGAATTTTGCTTTTACATCGCATGAAGATGCAGGAAATAAAACCCTTGAGATCCCTCCGCAATCGCTCGGGATCAGTTCAGTTAAATTATTTTGAAAAATAAAATCATAGTCTCACTAATTTAAAATATGTTTCAATTATTATAGTAAATTTGTAACACAAGTATAATATACTTTTAGTCAAACAGAATGACATACATTTATCAAAGAACAGTAGTAATAAGCATTGTAATTATTACTCTTTTGTTCAGTTGCCAGATTGGTTTAAGTATTCCCACAGTTGATGTAGTAAATTCAGACTCACTCAAGGTATACCAACTTATTGATTCTGCTAATGTTGAAAGCATAAGCAATAATGAAGCCATACAGCTATCTAAAAAATCAATTAAAATTGCTGCGGAAAGTGATTGTGAAAGCTGTGTTGCAGCTTCTGAGTTTTCTCTAGGTATTATTTTCTTTAATAACTCAGTTATAGATAGTGCCATACAATATTTTAACAAGGCATTACTTAACTTCAACAAAACTAAAAGTTCAACTCACGTAATTGAAGTTCTTGATTATATCAGCAAGTCATATAATCGTAAAAATGATTTTGAGGAGTCAATTAACTATGCTCAATTAGGATTAATTTTTGCAGATTCTTTTGGCTTAGTATCTAAAAAAGCAAATTTCAATCTTCTAATTGGGATAAGCTATTTAGACTTGGGTTTACCAAAAAAATCTGTTGAATATCTTATGAATGCGTTGTCAATATCTGAATTAAATAATGACAGTTCTAGCATGAGTCGTGCCTTAACAAACCTTGGTTTAATTGCGGCATACAACGACAATTACGAGGATGCTCTTAAATTTACTAATCGTGCGCTTATAATAAATAAAAACATAGGGGACAAAGAAGGGGTTTCGATATGTTTAAATAATATCGGTTATTATTATAGCTTAATTTATGAATATGAAGAAGCTCTTTATTATTTTCAACAATCGTTAGAATTAAACAAAGAATTAAAAAACCCGGAAGGGATTGCAACATGTTTAAATAATATTGGGGATAGTTATAAGGATTTGCACGATACGATACTTGCAGTTAGCTACTACACAAAAAGTCTTAACCTCGGAAGACTTAATAATTATTCAGTGGTAATAACCGCATTAATAAACCTTGGGGAAATTAATTTAAGCTGGGGAAACTTTAATGTTGCTCTAAAATATGCACTTGAAGGAGTAGAAATTGCCCAATCAAAAAATTCTGTTGAAGACATACTTTTATCATACAATCTACTGTATAGGTGTTATGCTGCAAGGGGTAATTATGAGAAAGCATATAAGTATTCTGAATTATATAAGAAGATATATGACAGCACTTTCTCAATTGCTAAAAGTAAAAATATACAAGAAGTTATTTCATCATATAATGATGAGCAGCAAAAAACGGAAATAGTTAGCCTAAAAGAAAAAAGTAGTGATGATTTTATTTTCAGAGCTCATTTGATACAAACGATAATTGCTATTTCATTTATTTTAATAGTACTATTCATTACAATTATTTTTATTCGCAGAGCCAAAAATCGATTCAGGAGTCAAAAACAATATTATGAAAAACTACTGGAAAGATCAGAGGATTTTATTTTTGTTGTTGGCAAAGATGGACTAACCAGATATATGAGTCCATCATATCAGAGGAAGATTGGTAGAATTAATGAGAATCGTATTGGGAAAGATTCATTTGAATTCATCCACCCTGAAGATGTAGGACGTGTAAAACAAGAATTTGCCAATCTGGCAACAGATGCACAACCACGCACAATTGAATTTAGAATTAAGGATGTAAATAACAACTGGATTGATGTATTTGCCTACGGCCAAAATCTATTTGATGATGTATTGATACAAGGAATTGTTGTTAATTTTTGGGATATTACCCAACGGAAGAAGAATGAAAAACTCATTGAAAAAAATGAGAACAAATTCAGACAAATATTTATTGCATTTCCTGATATCTATTTTCAGGCGAATTTACATGGTATTATTACTGAAATTAGTCCATCTGTAAAAAAAATAACAGGTTATACTCGTGATGAAATAATTGGTATGAATTCTAAAGAATTTCGCAATTTTATTGGCGACTGGAGGAGGATAGAAGCAAAATTCAGGCTTGATTCTTTTGTTAATGATTTTGATACTAAGATTATAAAAAAAGATGGTGATAGTTTATTTTGCTCTTTGTCAGCTGAGCAAACATTTTCGGATGATGGTGAACCCATTGGAATAAAAGGTGTAATCAGGGATATTACTAATAGAATTGCGAGTCAGCAAAAGCTTCGCGACTCTCAAACCAAACTCAAGGAAGCAAATAAATCTAAAGAAATGCTATTTTCAATTATTTCGCATGATTTAATTGGACCGATTGGTACAAATAAATCCATTGTTGATATGATTGTTGATCAAATTGATGAGTTTACCCATGACGAAATAGTATCGTTAATTACATCCCTAAAACCATCATTGGATAGTACTTTTTCGTTAATCGAGAATCTGCTCTCATGGTCTCGGATTCAGCAAGATAGGTTAAAGCCAAATTTTGAAGATCTATCTCTCAATAAAGTAATAAGCGAGTTAGTACTACTATTAAAAGGTCAAGCTCAATTAAAGCAAATATCTCTTAAGTTTATTGATAATAAACCAGTAACTGTGGTGGCTGATAAAAATCAACTGGATGTTGCATTGAGGAATTTGGTTTCCAATGCCATAAAGTTTTCACATCAAAATAGCGAGATAATCATATCCTTGGATGTTGAAGATAATATGGCAGTCGTAAAAATTAAAGATTCGGGCATTGGCATGAACGAACGACAACTTAACGATGTTATTGCTGAAGGTGGAAGCACATCTGTCATCAGAGGTACAAACAACGAAAAAGGTACAGGATTTGGGTTGATTATTGTAAATGAGTTTATTAAAAACAACAATGGAAAACTAAATGCAACTAGCAAGGTTAATGTGGGAACTACGTTTGTTGTAACTCTTCCTTTAAAAACATAACTTATATAATTGTATTTATGGTAGGAGTTACTAAACCACTCTCAAAACTTGTAATATAATATATTTCTTTTCTCATTATTTTTCTTTAATAGTTTACCTGCGGCAGCGATAGAAGTGGTAGCTTGTTGCAATGCCGATGATGTTTATGTAAGCAAACGTAGGCGAAGGAACGGAGCCAACGGCTTGCTTACAAAAACACAATTCGGGATAAAACAACTTTAACGGAAAGCGCGTATTGCCGCCCCCCAAAATATACTACATTTGTAATAAATACAGACCATATGTTTTCATCAAAGGCAGAGCTGCTTAGTCAGAATTTTTATTTTAGCGAAACTCCATTTGCTAATTTAATGAAGAAGCGGATTTATCATGTATTGCTCATTTCGAGTGTGTATGAT
>JASFZK010000294.1:0-6569 GCA_045267845.1 Bacteroidota bacterium
CTGCCTGTTGGTTGATCTGGGTTGAAATAAAATACACCCTCTATGTGGGTTGAGTTTATTACCGTACTGGTTGCAGAGCTTATTACATAACTTTGCTGACACAAACTTATAAAGCTGGTGCCTTGATAAAAATTGGTGTTATCACCTGTTATAGAAATAGTTAGTTTCTGGCATTGCTCAGCAGAATCAGGAACAACACTTGTTAAAGTTTGAGCATTAACAGATAGGGTTAATAAAACTAACAAAAAAGACAATGTGAAAAATTTGTTTTTCATAATGACGAGGTTTTAAAGGGCTATTGTTGGTTAAATAATTCAGTGTCAAAAATAATTTTATTTATTGGTAAATTATTAGTTACAGAAGTTTTATATTGTTGATAGTACCATTCTTTATCATTAGGAAGCAGGACTATTAAATTCTGCTTCCCTTGGTTTTGAAGTATCTCAGTAAATTTACTTTTTAATACAGCTTTTATAAAAGTTTTGAATTTAGGGTTTTGCGATTCAATATCGATATTAGCTAATACAGTTAGAGCACTATCAACCTGGTTTGAATTGAAATAAACTGCACATAAGTTTAATGTAGCTTCTTCAAATTTTGGATATATTTTAATTGTCTTTTTATAGAAGGTAACTGCTTCATTTAGTTGGTTGTTTTGTGCGTATGCAGATGCAAGGTTGTTGAGTACATGAATATGGTATGGATTGAGAGTATAGGCTTCATGCAAATACTTTGTGGCACTATCAGTTTCTCCTAGTTGATACCATGCAAGCCCCTTGTACCATGACAAAGGGGTAGAAAGTGGATCCATTTGATAGAATGAGGAAGTTGCTTTACTTATTTGAGTTATAACAGAATATTGATCGTTTTCATTTTTTGCAATTAAGGCATTCTTTGTGTATGATTCGGATATAAAACGTTGATATCCAAATATAGTTGATGCACTTATGATTATGAATGATATAGAATATATTATTATCTTAAGGATTATTGTTTTATGAACAATGATAGTTGGTTTATCCTTAATTTGATAAGTGATAATTGCAGCAAAAAATGAAAAAAGTATTATGTTGTGTATCATACGCTCATGTGGAAAACTAAGAAATGAAAAAATCGTAATACCAGTAAGGCAAAATATGATAGCGTATTGAAATAGAATATTTTGGGTTTCTTTTTCAGATTTAATTTGTAATATCAATAAAATATAACTACTAATAAATATAAGAAGATATAGTATTCCACCAATAATACCAAACTCACTAAAAACCCAAAGAAAGTCATTATGAGGACGTTGATAGAATGTTATGTTGTTTTTGGAAATGAGCCCTTCGCTACCATATTTAAGCATCTCAATTTTCCAGTTGGCAGCACCATAGCCTAGCAGAGGTTTTTCTTTAATAATTTTGAGGCTTCGTTCCCATAATTCTAGCCTATCCTTTACTGATCCGTTATCTGCTTTAACTATGTTAGTGAAATGATCTTTTGCTTCAGTGGTTTGAGTAAAGTAGGTGATAAACAATCCGGAAAACAAAAGGGTAATTATTAAATAGATGACTAAGAGTTTTGAATTAGTTTTTGTGAAAAGGGAGGATGCTGATGTTTTCTTTCTGAATAATAAATTAATAATTAGTACAGTTATTGTTCCAAAAATTAGAGCGAGCCAAACTGCTCTGTTTGATAGTATGATAAGTAAAAACAACAAAGCACCTGCAAATACGATATGTAGAACTCTTAAGAACTGATTTTTTGTTATTAAGAATTGGTAGATTTGAAATGGAAGAGTTAAAAACAATATTTGAGCAAAAAGGTTGCGGTGGCCATAAAACGTTTTCAACTGGTAGGTGCTCAATGGAATATTTAGTTTACCTATCTGCGTAAGCTCAATTAATTCAGTTAATCCAAATATTGTAAGTATCATTCCCAGTACAGAAATAAATACGGATATACTAAATTTGATTTCATTATAGGAGTATATCTGGATTATAAAAAACAAGAGTAGGAAGTAGGAGGCTGTTTTTAGCCAGTCGAAAATGGAATCACTATAAACATTTCCCCAAAGTAGGTGAAATCCAGTATAAGTAACAAAAAGAAAAATTATCAATAATAAGGGTGAGCGGTAAATTAATTGCTTTCTTTCGTTATATATAAATGAAATTATAGCTATTAGTAAAATAATAACTTGTAATCCTAAAAATCTGATTAGTAAACCCTGGTCGAGAGTTGAATCACTTTTTAAAAAAGGAATTATTAAAAAGAGAAATAGTAAAGGTAAAGTTTTTAATATTTTTTTTATTGAAAAGCTATGCATGCTTTTGCATTTTGTGCAAAATTGATAATTAGCACTTTATCCCAATTGACATATTCTCATAAGACCATCCGGATCAATAACCTCAAATGTTTTGCCTGTTATTTTTATTAGCCCGTCGTCTTGAAAATGTTTCAAGGTACGAATAACACTTTCTGTTGACATGCCAGATAATTCGGCCAATTCTTTACGGCTTAACGAAAGGTCAAATTTATCTGTATTAAAAATATTACCAGCTAAACATAATAATATATCAGCCAGTTTACCATATGATTGTCGGTGAGTTAAGCAGAAAAACCTTCCGTTTTTTTGTATGGAAATTTCACAAAGAACATCAATAATTGCAGATGCAAATTTTCCGTTCTCCAAAATTAATTTTCTTATTACGTTAATATCAATTAATTTAACTCTAGTTTCAACATAGGCTGATGCTGTATATTGAAAAACATTTTGGCTCAACGGTAATGATGTAAGTCCAATAAGACTTCCTGGAGATGCAATGCGAAGTATTAGAGACTTATTGTTGTCCTCATAATAAACTTTTGCTAATCCTTCACATATATAAAGTATGTGTGTAGTAAACGTACCTTGTTTGGCAATAATCTCACCTTTACGATATACCACCATCACCTGGTTTTGTTTAACCAGCTCATTTTGTTCGTCAGTGAGATGATCAAAACAATTACAATTTGTTTTACCAACTGTACAGCTAGTTTTTATGCGATCAACAATACTATTCATTGTACAAATATTAGAAAGCAAATATACTGCTTAATTGCGATTCCAAACATAAATCATTACGAAAAGTGACACAAATCATGTTTTTTCAATTGTAACATCATATGATATATATCATAAAATAGCCAAGGAGGTTGTAATTTTGTGTCAATATATTTTTTAAGACTATTTTAATAATTTTAGTTATGAAAAAACTGTTTTATACATTAATGTTTGTCTGTTTGTCGTTTTGGTTAATGGCAGATAATGGCAATTTAGAGGAGGACTCAACTTGGACGTTTCCCATTGTAAATTATATTTACAAAGACAATCGAAACACATCGCCATCAGTTGATCACTCAAAGTTTGATATTCTTAATCAACCTTTTGATAGTGCTCAGCAACTTACCGCAGCATGCCTATCGTGCCATACTGAACGTGGGCATGAAATAATGGCTACATCGCATTGGAAATGGCAGCGCGAAGAAGAGATGGAAGGTAAAGGTATTGTTGCTTTAGGAAAACGTAATATACTTAATAACTTCTGTATAGGAGTTAAGGGTAGTGAGCAAACTTGTACCAGGTGTCATATCGGCTACGGCTGGAAAGATGATAGTTTTGATTTTAATAATCAAAATAATATTGATTGTGTTGTTTGTCATGATCAAACGGGTACATATAAGAAAGGCAAAGGGATGGCTGGTCTGCCAGATCCTTCAGTGGATTTAAATTATGTTGCGCAAAATGTTGGCGATCCAACAAGAGACAATTGTGGCGTTTGCCATTTTTGGGGAGGCGGTGGCAACAATGTGAAGCATGGTGACCTTGATAAGGCTATGTCTGATTCCGAATGTACAATATCACTTGATGTTCACATGGGAATTGATGGCGAAGATATGAGCTGCGTTGATTGTCATACTACTTACAAACATCAAATGCATGGTAAGGTTTATGCTCTGTCATCAGAAAATAAACAAAGAGCTACATGTGTTCAATGTCATACTAACAAACCTCATCTTGATAATATTCTTAATGATCATGGTGCTCGTATAGCTTGCCAAACATGTCATATTCCAGTATATGCCAAAGCAAATGGAACAAAAATGATTTGGGATTGGTCAACAGCAGGCCGATTAGATGATGATGGACACCCAATGCATGAGAATGATGCTGATGGTAATCATAACTATTTGTCAATCAAAGGTAATTTTGTGTATGATGATAATGTTATTCCTGAATACCTTTGGTTTAATGGCACAGCAAATCACATGCTTATTGAAGATATAATTGATACTATCCCTGTACAAATGAATACACTGTATGGTTCATATCTTGACAAAGGAGTTAACAAAAAATCGCGTGAAGCTTCCAAAATCTGGCCTGTTAAAGTGCATCGTGGAAAACAAATTTATGATACCATCAACATGACCCTTATTCAGCCAAAGTTGTGGGCACCAAATAAAGGAGAAGGGGCCTACTGGCTTGATTTTGACTGGAATAAAGCTTCGGAAATCGGGATGGAACTTTCGGGGATGCCCTATAGTGGAGCCTATGGTTTTGTTGAAACAGAAATGTACTGGCCACTTAATCATCAAGTTTCTTCTGCGGATAATGCTTTGAAATGTATTGATTGTCATACAAGAAATAATGGAAGGTTAGCAGGTTTAACAGATTTTTATTTACCAGGTAGAGATAGGAGTGTGCTGCTTGATAATATAGGTGTTGCAACTATTATCCTTGCATTTATAGGTGTTATTGCACATGCGATATTAACAAGAATTTTACAGCGAAGATGTATTTTTCTTAAGGAAAAAGAAAATGAAAATATTTAAAGGAGGAACTTATAATGGAAAAAGTATATATATATAAAATATTTGAACGATTCTGGCACTGGTCACAGGCATTGCTTATATTCTTTTTAATGTTGACAGGTTTTGAAATTCATGGCTCGTTGGAGTTATTTGGTTTCGAGAACTCTGTTGTTTGGCATCAAACAGCAGCCTGGGCATTTTTAATATTAATTGTGTTTGCAATATTTTGGCATGCAACATCTGGTGAGTGGCGACAGTATGTACCAACAACCAAATTAATTAAGGAGCAGTTTATGTATTATATTGGTGGTATATTTCAAAATGCGCCACACCCTACAAACAAAACTGTTTACAATAAGTTTAATCCTTTACAAAGGATGATTTATCTTGGATTAAAAATTCTTGTTATCCCGGTTATGGTGATATCGGGTTTTATTTATCTATATTTTCAATATCCAAAATTTGGCATTGAATTAGAAAGTCTTGAAACTGTTGCGTTTATACATACTCTTGGTGCTTATGTTTTGATGGCCTTTGTAATTGCCCATGTATATCTTACTACTATAACTGGTGTTAAACCATTGTCGAGCATTAAAGCTATGATTACTGGTTGGGAAGAAATGGAAGATGAAGAAATTAAAATTGTTGTTGAGGAGGAAATGGAAGTTGCTTTAAAAATCATTAAAAATAAGCTTCAAGCAGGTGACGAAACAAGCGAGATACTTGATAGTGCATTAGAGGAAGTAGGAAGTAAACTTGGTGTTAAGCGTGAAACTTATTTTAGGGATGCAATTAGTGATAGTGGAGCTGGATATTTTTGTATTGGTGCAGATGGTATATATAAGGAGGTTAACAAAGCATGGTTAGATCTATATAAGTACGATACTAAAAGTGAAATTATTGGCAAGCATTATAGGCTAAGTCGTACAGATGAGGATTTTAGCGAGTTGGAAGAATCTGTAAATAGAGTTTTAAAAGGTGAAACCATTAATCACGGAGAAGTAAAACGTATATGTAAAGATGGAAAAGAAGGATATCATACTTTAACTCTATCACCGGTTTATATTAATAATGTAGTTGAGTGTTTCGAAGGATTCATTATTGATACAACAGCTCGTCATTTGGCTGAACATGAGATGCTGAAAAAGAAAATAAGAATATCAAAACGTCAAGATAATTTAGATAATAGTGATAACAATTAAAAATAAAGACACATGAAAACATTAAGATTAATTTTAGGAGTAGTTGTTGTATTTTTAATATTGGCAACAGGTTGTAAGCGTACAGATTTTAATCAGAATTTGGATCAAATGGTTGCAACTGCTAAGCAATCGGTAGTAGCAATAACGGTTGAGCAAGTAAAGGAGAAATTAGATAATGGAGATATGATTTTACTTATTGATGTTAGAGAACCAAATGAATTTAATGCTGGTTATATTCCGGGAGCTATTAACATTCCACGAGGAGTAATTGAGTTTAAAATGAACAACGAGGTTTTTTGGGATGGTGCATTTTTATATTTGCCGCTAAAAGATGATGAGATTATTGTTTATTGCAAAAAAGGTAAAAGAGGAACTCTTGCAGCCGAAACATTAAAAAAGCTTGGCTACGAAAATGTATCCTTTATTGAAGGTGGATGGAAAAATTGGGAAATGAATTATCCTCTGCTATACGAGAAAAATTTAGATGCCATGGGACACGACGATGGTGGTGAGTCTGGTGGATGCTAAAATTAT
>JASFZK010000295.1:0-7246 GCA_045267845.1 Bacteroidota bacterium
AAAATTTACCGAAATGATAATAACAATAAATTTACTGATATAAGAGCAGGTTTACCTGGAGTTTCATATGGAGTTGGCAGATGGGTTGATTACGATAATGATGGCGATTTAGATGTTATTCTGAGTGGTGGTGAAAGCTCAGGAAAAGTTACTACCGAGCTATTTAGAAACAACAATGGTACTTTTAATAATATTAAAGTTGGTTTTAGCAATTTGAAACTAAGTGATATTGCATGGGGTGATTATGATAATGATGGTGATCAGGATTTTGCAATTATTGGCGAAACACAATCAGGAAAATTTGAAAGTAGATTATATAACAATGAAAATAATGGCGTATTTACACAATCATACCAAAACTTCGTTCCTGTGCGCTCAGGCTCCGTTGACTGGGGTGATATGGATCATGATGGTGATATTGATTTACTTCTAACCGGAGAAAGTTCTGTAGGTCCGGTTTCAAAAGTTTATCGTAATGATCGTGATGGATTATTTACAGATATTAATGCTGAGGTAATTGGATTATACATGAGTGATGGCCATTGGGGCGATTATGATAATGATGGTGATTTGGATATTGTAATATCAGGCATGTCAAATAACTACCAGTTTATTTCAAGAGTATATCGAAATGACCCAATACATACCGACACTGTTTACAAGAGCTCAAAATCAGATAATATTTGGAATAATACTGTTGTAGTTTATCCATTGGCAAGAAAAACCTATTTTTATGTTTTCGCTTCATGCTACTGCGATTTAAATGGGGATGGTAAGGAAAACTATCATGTGTTTTTTAGTCCCGTAAAAAAACAGACAGTACAATATGAGCTTCAGAGAAAGTTCAATAAAATAATACATGAAAAATATCCAAACTGGTTCAAATTTGACCAAGGCCATATCATAGAAAATGGTTTCAGAACAATGCCGCAAGCAACCGAATCAAAACAAATTGCAATAAGGGAATATCAATCGAAGAATTTTGAAGTACACGACATACAATGGTAAATATAATTAATGACAAAGCAAATCCAGCTACTTCAAAGTGCTCATTTTCACTTAACTAATTTTTTCTACCAACCCTTCAATGGCATTAAGGTGTGATGTAAATTTTCGCAATCCATTACGTGAAATCTTATAACTTGTTCGAGGACGTCCTTTAATAAATTGCCTCTTAAGCTTAATCATATTATTCTTTTCGAGAGAACTTAAATGACTGGAAAGATTACCATCTGTGGCTTCCAACGTGTTTCTTAAAGTTGTAAAATCCACCCAATTACCGCTCAACAATATTGCCATAATGCCTATGCGCATACGGCTATCAAAAACTTTATTAAGATTGGATAATATCTCTTTCATGACAGGCTAATTACTTGAGCTCAAAGTTATGAATAATATTTTAATGTGATCAGAAACTGTAACTAATACCAAATAACCACCAAAATGATCCATAAAACCTTTATCTTTTCCATCTTATTATTATGACATATTTCTTCCGTAGCTTTGGCTATGCAATAAATATCTCATTTCAATAAGAAGAAAAATATTTTGATTAAAAGGATCATTTTGATGGCTAATTGGTATAATTCATTAACCTTCATTTTCTTTAATCAGATCAACCAACAATTCCACTGCCTTTTCTGGCTGTACATTGCGCATAACAATATCACTACCCTTATAAATATTAACCATTCCTTTTCCTGATCCTACAAAACCATAATGCGCATCAGCCATCTCCCCTGGTCCATTTACAGCACATCCCATAACTGCAATTTTTAACCCAGGAAAATGTGAAGTTTGAAGTTTTACTTTCCTGAGTTGTTCAATCACATTAATTGATGTTCGCCCGCATGTTGGGCATGCAATATACTCGGTTGTGGTTATTCTCAACCCCAAAACCTGAAGTATTCCTAAAGAAAGTTCTGCAATTGTATCAGATGAAGATATTCCAGTATTCTCAATCCATAAACCATCAACTTTGTTTTCTAGAAGTAATATGGTTGATTCAACGGTAGAATTAATTACCAAATCGTCATAAGATAATCCATCATAACTTAATTTACCTATCAAAAACGTTTTATCATTTGGTAGCTGTTTCGATTCCTCATATTTATCCATTGCTAAATCCGATAACGTAGAAATACCTTTAGTAACAACTACTGGCGATTTTACATTAAATGCACTTTTTGAAATCGGTATTATGCAATGCTTTTTAACGATTTGTTCTTTTCTATGTCCGAAAAGTTTAACAAGCTTAAGAGCCACTGGAACTTCGGCAAGGGGATCCTCAGCAAGTGAAACTCTAATTGTATCACCAATACCCCGAGAAAGCAAATAGCCAATGCCTGCAGCCGATTTTATCCTGCCCTCATCATCGCTTCCTGCCTCGGTTACTCCAAGATGAATTGGATAACTCAGCCCTAATTCTTTCAACCTTTCAACAAGTAGTATATTGGCATTAATCATTGCAACTACATTACTCGCTTTGAGCGATAAAACTAAGTTTTTAAAATTATTCTTTTGGCAGATAGTTATAAACTCCATTATTGACTCAACCATCCCCAGCGCAGTATTGCCATGTTTGTATAACATCCTTTTGGATAGTGAACCATGATTTACTCCAATTCTTATGGCCGTTCCAAACTTACTACAAATATCAAGTAACGGAATAAGGTTTTTTTCCATCTGCGTAAGCTCATCATTGTCACTTTCACGACTATAAACAGAATAAACCTTATTGTTATTAATATAATTTCCAGGATTAATTCGTACCTTATTAACAAATTGTGCTGCTACCTCGGCAACCTTTGGATTGTAATGCACATCAGCAATTAATGGAATATCAATGCCTTTTCTTTTAAGCTCATTTACAATGTTTTTAAGATTTTTAGCCTCTTTAATGTTCTGTGAGGTAATTCTAACAAAATCACATCCTGCCAAAGCCAAACTTATAACTTGTTTAACAGTTGCATCGGTATCAAGGGTATTTGTTGTGGTCATCGACTGTACACGAACAGGATTATTACCACCAAGTGCAACATTACCAATATTTATTATTGAGGAAATATATTTCAAGATTTAAAACAGTTAATAAAGCTGAATGGAAAGCCCAACATTTACAATTCCTTTGTATCCATAGCCAAATTCGGCAAACCCCGCAATGGAATTGCCAACACGTATGCCAATAACATTTACTTGCCATGCAAAACTATTTATGGTACCTGAAGTAGTTGTTTTGCCACTTTCAATTGGTGGTTTAAGGGTTTCGCTGCCAAAAGTATAGCCAATACCAAGTCCTGAATATAGCTGAACTTTATTCATATTCTGATACCTGTAATGACCCTCGATGGCCAGTGTAAAGAAATTCCTATTTAACTCACCCTCCAATTGACCAACATTATAAATATCTCCTTTGGTTTGATTGTAGGTTCCACTTAATCCGAAAAACATCATCTCGTTTTCACTTACATATCTGTATGTCAGGCAAATAATACCCGAACCCGAATAATTATCCCTAATATACCTTTGATCAGGAAAATTTTCATCCAGCATTGTAGTGTTAATATTATTAAACATATCTGTTGATGGCACACCATAGCTAATCATTATATCATGATGCAAATAGCTTCTGTCATAACTCTGACTATAAATACTTCCACTAAGTGTGATTAATAAAACAATTGCGAAAATTCTAATCATCATTCAATATTTTTTCCAAAAGTAGTATTTTTGGTAAGCACACAAGTACTAAAATTCCAATTTTATTTACTACTTTTGGCGCAGTAATAATGGGTTGATGTTTAATTGTAGGAGGATTATCTGTGAGAGAAATTTTAAAAATAGGAAGACTTAGGTGGTTGCACATCAACAACCCCACTGAAGAAGATTTTATCGAATTTGAACAAAAGTATCACTTTCACCTACTAGACATTGAAGACTGTAGACAAACAAACCAACGTCCAAAAATTGATATTTACGACGATTATTACTTTCTAATTTTGCATTTCCCTGTATTCGACCGTAACGAATTATTCGTTAAACCTCGCGAACTAAAAGTTTTCTGGGGGGAGGATTTTTTAATTACTGTTGGTAAAACACACTGGGTTATTGATAAAATGTTTAAAGATGCCAAGGAGCAAGATGAAAAGGGAATTGATTTTGAGATTGGAACATCGGATGCACTTTTGTACAATATTCTTGAAAAATTAATGACCGAATCAGTTTTTGTTTTGCGCAAAATTGGTCTCGAACTGGAACTAATAAATCGTGAATTATTTAGCGGAAGAGCACGTAAAACCATTGAACAGCTTTCGGTTACTCGAAAAAACATCATCATTATAAACACAATGTTTAAACCACAGCTAAGGGTTTTTACCAAATTCGAATCGGGTAAAGTAGAAGGTTTTGCTGATAATATGGAAGATTACTGGGGTAATATTCTCGATTATTACAACAAAATGTGGGATATGACCGAAGATTATGGCGAACTAATCGAAGGTTTGTCTACCACTTTCGACTCAATGCAAACAAACAACACCAATGAAATAATGAAAATCCTTACTCTTATTTCATCTATAATTTTACCACTTACCTTTTTAACCGGCCTTTATGGGATGAATGTATTGTTGCCATTAGAAAAAGGTAACTTTACTTTTTGGATAATAATAATTACCATGCTAATTATTGGTGGTGGAATGGCTGCTTATTTTAAGAAGAGAAAGTGGTTATAAAAGTTTACTACCCATAAATAGGTAGCTCCATTGGATTATCCATATAAACTCATATTAAAAGTATACTTTTATTTTAACCATCCCATCGAAACGATTTAGTGAATCTGGTTTATCCATTATTAGATCGTAGGTGCTGTTAACATTTGTTTTTTCAAGACTACCACCCAATAAACCAAGACTAAATCCTACTGTAATATTTTTCATTACAAAATACTCTAATCCTGCCGATACATAAACGCCTGGTGCACTTCCTGTTAAGCTATATTGTTTATTATTAATTTCGAAGTCGTCAGTTTTTCTAAGAAATCCAATAGATAAATCTACATTGAAAATACCTTTGTCTCCCATAATTGGTAGATTGTGAAAAATTGTTCCACCAACAAACATTATATTAATATTTTCTGATAGTGTATTTTCCATACTATTACTCGTATGAAAATAATTATACCTAATTCCAACTCCAAAACCTTTTGTTATAAATAATCTTAAGTTAGCATCAAAAGAAAATCCTTTGCGTAATTTATTTAAGTATTCATCATTTTCGTTTGGCAATGAAAATGCTCTTTCTGAATTTAGCATGTATCCAAACCCAGCATTTATATCAAATGTGTACTTTTTGTCTGTCAGCTTCTTAGCTATTTTAGGCTGTTTAACCACCGGTGGCTTTTTAACTTTTTTAGCATTATAATCATGAAAAAAAATACCTGCAATTGATTTCTTATTCTGCTCAAGAATAGTGCTTCTGCTCTTTCCTAGGAAACTGAAAATAATTTTGTCATTTACAAATTGGTTTATACGGACTCTTTTTAACACATCCTCTTTTGATAGTATGTACTCCTTAAACGATACCTCTTTTTGTCTGTCTGCTGGCTCTTTGTTTACATAACTACTTAAGGTTTGAACAAGTGCATATGTGTCTGTATTTTTTTGTCCTTTTTGTACTATTCGTATTTTAATCGAATCATTGATTAAAGTAACTTCTTTAGAAATATTAATTACTTTTCCATCATTCTTTATGAGTTTTGGGTTATTTGCATAATTCCATTTTTGTGTATTAATAAACTGACTATAAAAAGATTCAATTTTAGTTGTAGAATTATTTTTATCGAATAGAATGCAAAAAACATCATTTATTTCAATGATATGAAGCAATCTATTTACATCTCTATAATAAATCTCCTTATTAGAAATTGAGTCAATAACACAATCAATAGTATCAATTTGAAATGACAATAATAATAGCTCATCGGACATATCCTCATAAAAATGTATACCATATACATCATCAATTGATGTAACAGAATCAACACTATCCGAAACACTCACAAAAATTACCGTGTCATTAATAATTGAAATATTTTTGTACTGTAGTTTATTAATCCCCACATTTAACTTTAGGATATAGTCCTGACCTTGAGCCGTAAAAACAATAATTGTAAAAACAAATACAAATAACCTCATAACGTTTTTCATAAATCTGAGTTTTATTATTTTAGCTTATTACATGACTTTTTCTGATGATGTGAAACTTTAGTAATTGAGGAGATTAATAAAACACTTTAGCAAATTTATTAATGGGGACATCAGATTGTAAAGATACAAAACTTTATTATCAATATTGATAATAACCGTTTTTTAATCGAACCATAATAAGTACAGAAGTTTGCTTAACAATTATTATAAAAGCAAATTCCAATCCACAGTTTCATTCGCAAATTACACAAATTAAAACTCATTTTTTATGATTAACTGATACGCTAGAAGTTGGTTATGGAAGGTGAAATACCAAAGGTTAAAAATCCAAAATATAAAAGCATACTACTTCTTCCTGAAAATAGCCTCTTGCCTTTGGATAGACTCCTTGTGAATTAGTGTAAGTAACTTTTTCATGAATATTCTATCCAAACCCATGTTAGTTCCTATGGACATTCGATCTTTTATAATTCCTGCCCATCTTTTCATTTGTAGGATTGTAATATCATTATCCTTTTTATATTCGCCAATTTCATCAATAATCTCCATGCGTTTAGCCAAAATCTGAAGTAGCTCTCCATCAAGCTTGTCGATTTCGGTACGAAGTTCTTCCAGCTTATGCTGAAAATCAACATCACCTCTTACATCTCTTATTACTAATTTATCAAGAAGCTTTTTAAGAGTATCAGGCGTTATTTGTTGTGCGGCATCTGTTAATGCATTTTGAGGATCAAAATGACATTCAATCATCAACCCATCCATATCAAGATCCAAAGCTTTTTGCGAAATTGATTCAATTAGCTCCCTACGCCCGCATATATGACTTGAATCAACAATTACTGGTAAGTTAGGGGCAATACGCTTTAGTTCAATGGGGATTTCCCACATGGGAGCATTACGAAATATTGTTTTCTCAAAATAGTGGAACCCGCGGTGTATGGCAACTAATCTGTTAATCCCAACTGCATTAAAACGCTCAATGGCACCAAGCCAAAGTTTAATATCGGGGTTAACCGGATTTTTTATCATTATGGGAATATCAA
>JASFZK010000296.1:0-9493 GCA_045267845.1 Bacteroidota bacterium
GGCAGAACCGTTTATGGTGGGGGCGGAGTTATGTCAGATATTTTCATCCCGCTCGATACCATCCGTTATAACAAGTTGTATTCATCGTTAATTCGCAAAGGTGTTGTTAATGGGTACGTAAACGAATATCTCGATAAGAACCGCAAAAAGTTAATGTCTAAATATTCGAATTTCACAGCATTTAACAATGGATTTGAAATTACAGATGCTAATTTTTCTGATTTTCTTGCAAAAGCCAAAGATGAAGATATAGAGTTTGATGATGACGATTTAGCCCCAAACGCCAATTTCATAAGGGCTCAGCTTAAAGCTCTAATCGCCCGCAACCTATACGAACCTGGGGACTATTTCGAGGTGATTTTCCCCATTGATTCAGAAATCAGTAAGGCCATTGAGGTAATAAATGATAATAAACTTTACAACGAGTTATTACTTAATTAGGTTAATTTATTTTTCTTGGGCGGACAGCCGGGCTTTACATTTATAGTTGTTTTAAACCTATTGTGGTTTTGTAATCAAGCAGTGGGCTTCCAGCCTCCGTTTGTCAACAAAACCATCAAAGGTATTTCAACAAGCTAACATTTCTATCCCTGCCGCAAACCTGTCATCGCTATACAATGTGGATGTAACATTCCGTTTTAGTATACTATGTAATACACATACAGTTAAACATATACAGTCAGTAATCTATAAATACATTCGAATATCTAAATAGCTGATCCTATCCTTGGATATACTATATTTAATCATAAAAATATTTTTGCTAAATAATAAAAGACAATGATGTCTTTTATTAAAAAATTTGTATTTTTGCAAAAGAAATAAAGACATTGTAATAACAATAAAAACAAAATATATCATGGAGAAAACAAATATAGTTGAATTTGATGTTCGCCCAATATTAGCTGGTGGGGTAGACCCATTCGAAGCCATCATGGGGAAGTTGAAAGAAATTAGTGACGATCAAACTCTATTAATAATTAATACTTTTGAGCCTATCCCATTATTAAATATTATTAAAGGTAAAGGATATGAGTATGATGTTGAACGTCCCGAAGATGGAGTAGTACATGCATACATTAAAAAAGTCGTTGAAAATACTGTTTCTGAACAAACTACTGAATCAACAACAATTAACGAACCTACATTTGAGGTAATTGAAGCTAAGTACGCAGGAAAAATGAAAGAAGTAGATGTTCGTTTTCTTGAAATGCCAATGCCTATGGTTACAATTCTCGAAGAATTAGAGAACATAAAGCAAACTTCTGCATTATTTGTTCATCACAAAAAACTTCCTCAGTATTTGTTACCTGAGTTAGCAGATAGAGGATATAGATATGTTCACAAAGAAATAGATAGCGATAATCTTAAATTAATAATTTACAGGTAATGCAAGCTGGATTAAGTACAAAAAATGCACCCTCTCCAAATGTTATTTTGCCTTACTATGCCTTTGGCGCAGTATCATTTTTGGTAGCAAGTATAGTGCTGTTTATTGCAGCACCCGATTTAACAAGGCATTACATGAGTCCAAAACTATTTACTTTAACTCATATACTAATATTAGGCTGGATAACCATGATTATTTTTGGAGCTCTTTATCAACTTATCCCAGTTGTTATGGAGGTTAAGCTTTACAGCGAAAAATTAGCTGTAATTTCATTTTTTCTTTTTGCAGCTGGTCTAATTACCCTGTCGGTTTCCTTTTGGACATTTGCTTTCGGACGAAGTATAGGACTGGAAGTTGGAGGATATCTAATTGTAACTGCTGTAATTCTATTTGCCATTAACACACTTAAGAGCGCAGCAAAATCAGATCGTAAGAATATAGAGAATACATTTATCATTACTGCTGTAATATGGCTTATATTAACTGTTACTCTAGGTATAATAATGGCACTTAATTTTGCCTTTCATTTCATATCCGAGTCACACCTTCAACTTTTAAAACTGCATGCCCACATTGGTTTTGTTGGCTGGTTTTTAATGCTTGTAGTAGGTGTTGCGAGTAAACTTATGCCAATGTTTTTAATAGTACATAAATTACCGTTAAAGCTGCTCAAATATGCCTATTTCTTAATAAATGGAGGTCTAATCTTACTATCTGTGGGCTATTATTATTTCCCAGAAAAATGGTTTATGCTAATATCGTCATTACTAATTGTCCTTGGAATCGTTGCTTTTTTAAGATTTAACTATGTTGCATTTAGCAAAAGGATTCGTAGAAAACTTGATGTTGGTATGAAACTATCTGCATCAGCATTTATAATGTTGGCAATAACCATAATTTTAGGGTTAATATTAGTAATTAGTCCTGATTTTTTAGGAACCTTTATAACACGTATTCAAATAGCCTATGGAGTATTGATAGTTCTTGGTTTTTTAACTGCTTTGGTACTAGGACAAACATATAAAACTCTTCCATTCATAATATGGTTACAAAAATATCAATCTAAAGTTGGTAAATCAAAAGTTCCATTGCCACACGAATTATACTCCGAGAAGGTTGCTAATTATCATTTTTACACATTTATAACTAGCATTATTATACTGATAGCTGGAATATTATTAGCTTCGGTATTAATCATAAAAATTGGTGCAGCAATAATGATTTTAACTGCAGCACTATACAATTATAATGTTTTTAAAATAGTATTACATAAAGAAAAAAAATAAACACATGAATTTAGACAGCTTAACTTCAGAAGAAAAAAAGATCCTTGAAATAGTTAGAACTGTTATGGATCCTGAGATTGCAGTAAACATTGTTGATTTAGGATTGATTTACGAAATACACTACCAGGAAGAACGAAAGCGTATTCACATCGTGCAAACTTTGTCAACCCGAGGATGCCCATTGGGAGATACCATTATGCAAAATGTGGAGGTAGTTGTTAAGGAAAGCTACCCAGGCATGGATGTTGATGTTGACCTGGTTTGGGAACCTGAGTGGACACCCGATATGATTACCGAAGAAGGTAACAAGGCTATTAATGGCTAATTTGGTAAACTTGTAATTTATTTTATGTTCTCAAAATCAACAGAATACGCCATAAGGGCAATAATTTTTCTCTCCTTACGAGCAACGCCTCATAAGTTAATTGGCACTGCTGATATTGCGCATGAACTTGGTTTTCCTGAAGCATTTCTTGCTAAAGTCTTGCAAAATTTAGTCAGGAAAAACCTCATTGTATCCATCAAAGGACCCGGAGGTGGTTTTTGTATTGAAGAAACCACCTCTAACTATTCAATCCTTGACATAGTTGAAGTACTTGAAGGATTAGATTTTTTAAACAAATGCGGATTAGGATTGCACAATTGTAGTGACGAAAAGCCTTGCCCCATTCATGACGAGTACCAACCAGTTAAACAAAAAATTAGAGAAGCTCTTTCCTCTAAAACCATAAGTATTATTAAAAAGGATATTGCTGCAGGTCGTTATTCAATGCAGTTTGATTTGTATTAGTATCAACTTAAGGTAACTACTCCAGTTTCTATAATCCTTGTATATAAAATGAATTCCCCTGATTTCATTAGGATATAGACACTTAAGGTTAATGTATTTTAATAGTAATCGACATCTTATTAAATAAGTAATGTATTATTAAATACCACCTTTAAAAATAGAATGATTCTAAGCAGAAATAGTGCGATAAATTTCCAATAAATTTTATATTTGCCATTCGTTTAATCTTAAAAGTTAAAACAATGAAAAAACATAATTTTTACGCTGGACCTTCTATTCTTCCACAATTCACTATTAAAAAAACTGCTGAAGCTATTATTGATTTTGCCGGAACAGGATTATCTGTAATGGAAGTAAGTCATCGCAGCAAAGAGTTTGTTGCTGTTGTAGATGAGGCAACTGCATTATTTAAAGAATTACTACATATCCCTGATAACTATTCAGTTTTATTTTTAGGAGGTGGTGCAAGTACTCAATTTGCAATGGTCCCTTTTAATCTGTTCATAAATAAGGCTGCATACCTAAATACAGGTGCATGGTCTAAAAAAGCAATTAAAGAAGCACAAATGTTTGGTGAGGTTGACGTAGTTGCATCTTCTGATGACAAAAACTTTTCATATATCCCCAAAGGTTATACAATCCCTAAAGATGCTGATTATTTTCATATTACAACAAATAATACCATTTACGGTACTGAGATAAAATATGATATTGATTCTCCAATACCATTGGTTGCTGACATGTCTTCAGATATTTTTAGTCGTCCAATCGATATCAGTAAGTATGTAATTATTTATGGTGGTGCACAAAAAAATCTAGCTCCAGCTGGTGTTACATTCGTAATTATTCGTAATGATATACTAGGTAAAGTTAAACATCATCTTCCAACAATGTTAAACTACCAAACCCATATCGATAAAGAGAGCATGTTTAATACACCTCCTGTAGTGCCTATTTTTGCTGCTTTACAAACACTAAAATGGTTGAAAGATAAAGGCGGTATAGAAGAGATGCATAAAATTAATGTTAAAAAAGCAGGTTTGCTTTATGGTGAAATTAAAAGAAACAGCTTGTTCAAAGTAACTGTTGAGGCCGAAGAAGATCGCTCATTAATGAATATTTGCTTTGTTATGACAGAAGGAAACGAAGACAAAGAAAAAGCATTCTTCGATTTTGCAACCTCCAAAGGTATGGTTGGTATTAAAGGACATCGTTCTGTAGGTGGTTTCCGTGCATCCACATATAATGCACTTCCAATTGAAAGTGTTGAAGCTTTAGTTGCATCTATGCAAGAGTTTGAAGCACAAAATAAATAAAATAATATTTTTTCTATAAACAACTAAAAATTACTGATATGACAAAAGTATTGGTTGCCACCGAAAAACCTTTTGCTGCAACTGCAGTGAAAGAAATTAAAGGCATTTTTAATAATGCAGGATATGAATGTGTATTTTTTGAAAAATACAATGGTCAGGATGAACTTATTGCAGCTGTTGCTGATGCAGATGCAATGATTGTAAGAAGTGATAAAATAACGGCAGCTGTACTGGATGCTGCTAAAGCATTAAAAATTGTAGTAAGGGCAGGAGCAGGGTTTGATAACGTGAATTTGGAAACAGCAACAAATAATAATGTAGTTGTAATGAATACTCCAGGTCAAAATTCAAATGCAGTTGCCGAGCTGGTACTTGGAATGATGGTTTATCAAGCTCGAAATCATTTTAATGGTAAATCAGGAACTGAATTGTGCTGCAAAAAACTTGGTATTCATGCATATGGAAATGTAGGTAAATTGGTGGCAAAAATTGCCAAGGGATTTGGTATGGAAGTAATTGTTTTCGATCCATTTGTAGCCAAAGAAACAATTGAAGCCGATGGTGTTACAGTTGTTGATACTGCTGAAGAACTTTACAGTATTTGTGATTATGTAAGTCTTCATATTCCTGCCAATAGCCATACAATTAAATCAATTAATTACGATCTCCTTTCAAAAATGAAGGATGGTGCTGTACTTTTAAATACAGCCCGTAAAGAAGTTATTGATGAAGATGATATGCTCAGGATATTTGAAGATAAAAATAATTTCTGTTATTTATCAGATATAGCACCTGATAATAAAGATGTACTGACGGAAAAATATCCAACTCGGTGTTTTTTCACACCTAAAAAAATGGGAGCTCAAACATCCGAAGCAAACATAAATGCTGGTAAAGCTGCGGCAAACCAAATAATTAATTTTTTGGATAAAGGAGACACAACTTATAAAGTTAACTAACACAATTATATACCTAAATTACTAAATAATCTATGTACAATCAAAAGGATAAAACCGAAAAAACTGGAACATTTTTCAGATTTGAGGATCTAAGAATTTATAATAAATCACTCGACTATGTTATTTGGCTACAGGATGTTACAATGCTGTTTCCGGATAATGACAAAACTCAATTTGTTTTGCGTTTCAACGATTCAGCTAGAAACATAGCATTTTTTATTGCCGAAGGATCTGCTCGAAATAAAAGTCAGTTCATCCATAATTTAAAGCAGGCTAAAAGTGCCATAAGAGAGTGCGTTGTTTTTACGGCTTTATCATTAAGGCAAGGCAATATTACTGACACTCAGGAAGAAGAATCAAGAAGACAACTCATGGAAATGACAAAAATGATTGGCGCTTTAATATCTTCCTTGCAGCGTTCCGGCAGTTCAAATGGAAATAGCAATGGTAATTATCGTTATCAAGGTAGTCCAAACGATAATGAGTCTACTGAGTTAAGTACCAAATATAATGACCATGGTGATACTGAAAACAAACAAGAGGTTTTAATATCAAACAATGACAACTAAAATAATCTAAATGGCAATACTTAAAGCTTTTAAGGGCTATCGCCCTCCGCAAAATATTGTAAAAGAATTGGCTTCTCGTCCATATGATGTTCTAAATTCAAAGGAAGCACGAAACGAAGTTATTGGAAATGATTACTCATTATTGCACATTATTAAACCCGAAATTGATCTTGCCGAAGACATTAACTTATACAGTGAGGAAGTTTATAATAAAGCAAAAGAGAATTTTGATAAGTTTAAGGATAAAAAATGGTTAATGCAGGATGATGAGGATTACTTGTACATCTATGCACAAACAATGTTTGGAAAAACGCAATACGGAATTGTTGGGTGCGCAAGTGTTGATGACTACATGAATAACGTTATTAAAAAACACGAACTAACCCGTCCTGATAAAGAAGAGGATAGAATGAAGCATGTTCGCATTACTAATGCAAATATGGAGCCTGTTTTCTTTTCTTATCCTGCTATGACAGAAATAGATAGAATTGTAGCTGATTATGTTAATGCACATAAAGCTGATTACGATTTTACAGCTGATGATGGTGTTGGACATCATTTTTGGGTATTAAGAGATAAATCGAAAGTTGAAAAAATAATCGAACTCTTTAAAGAACTCCCATCTACTTATGTTGCTGATGGTCATCACCGTACCGCAGCAGCAGCTTTAGTAGGTAACGAGAAAAAGGCAAACAATCCAAATCATACAGGTAACGAAGAATATAATTTCTTCCTGGCAGTTCATTTCCCTGATAATCAGCTTACAATTATCGATTACAATCGTGTTGTTAAAGATTTAGATGGAAAAACTAATGAGGAGTTTATTGATAAACTTCGTACATCTTTTGATATTGAAGATAAAGGCACTGAAATATTCAAACCTACATCTTTACATAACTTTTCCATGTACCTTAGTGAGCATTGGTATTCTCTTACAGCTAAAAGTAACACGTATAATGATAATGACCCAATAGCAGTACTCGATGTTACAATTTTAACAAATGAGGTGCTAACACCATTATTGGATATTCAGGATTTACGTCGTTCTAAACGAATTGATTTTGTTGGTGGTATTCGTGGTTTAGGTGAGCTAAAGCGTAGGGTTGACAATGGTGATATGAAGGTTGCGTTTGCTCTTTATCCAGTGAGCATGAAACAACTGATTGATATTGCTGATAGCGGTCAAATTATGCCGCCAAAAACCACTTGGTTTGAGCCAAAATTGCGTTCTGGTCTTGTTGTACATGAACTTGATTAATTATTTTGTAATCCGCATGTACATATGTCTGCTTTAAAAATAACCAAGGATATACTTATTGAAGAGCTTGTAAATAATTATCCATTTTCGGTAAAGTATATGATGACTAATGGTATTAGATGCATAGCTTGTGGTGAACCTATTTGGGGTACACTAGAAGAAGCCGCCAAAGAAAAAGATTATACTAATTCTGATATAGATAAGTTTGTTGAAGAAATGATATTGCTTTCAGAAAAACAATAGTATTAAGTCTATAATTTCTTATTTTTGACATTACAAATTTAAACAACTAAATGTCAAAAAATAAATTCCAATTATATAAAAGGAAAACGTGTGCTCGGCCTACAATTTTAGGTTGGGTTATAATACTAGTTTTCATCGCAATTATTTTTAGAATTTCTTTGGTTGGTATTTACTATTTCTTAACGGTAAATAGACCTGTTGAAACAAAAACACTCGTAATTGAAGGGTGGGTGCCATCTTATGCTCTTAAAGATGCTGTTTCTTATTTCAATGAAAATAATTACGACAGGTTAATTGTAACTGGCTTACCAATTGCTAATTACGAGTTTATTTCATCCTTTAAAACCACTGCGCAAGCAACAGTTGAAGCACTAAAACATTATGGTTATTATGATACAGTATATGTTGCCACAATACCAACAAACATACTTGTAGATAGAACTTATAATACAGCAGTTGCAACTAAAATGCTATTTGAAGAAAATACAGACTGGTCTCAAAACTTTAATATTTACTCAGTTGGAGTACATTCTCGACGAAGTAGAATGATGTTTGAAAAAGTTTTTGGTTCCAATTTTGATATTGGTATAATTGCTCACCGTGATCGTACATTTGCCCCCAACTACTGGTGGAAAAGTAGCAAAGGGTTTAGAAATGTTAGTAACGAGTTTGCTGCTACAATGTATGTGATGCTATTTTTTCACCCTGAAATAGAATTATTCGAGGATAATATTTTAACCGGACGATATATCGATAGTATTTATTTTAATCGTGAAGATAAATATATTGAGTTTGCAGATTCAATAACATCTCCATTCAACAAAGTGGAGTTGTCGAAATTTCATGGATTTAATTATTTTGATCCTAATATTGATTTTAGAGTTAATGCAAAGTTTACAGTAGACACTTCAGGCACAACGTTTGGTATGAAAACAACTACAGCTCGTACACCAACATATCGAATATTTGGATATCTCAATTTTGTTGTTAATGATACGGTTTGTAAACTAGTTGCATTCCAAAATATGGATTATATCAACCATCCTGATTATGGTGGTCATTTATTTGTTCCGTTTACTGATTTATCAAATGCAAATGACACTTATGCTGCTGGGCGTTATATTGATATTGTAATTCCCAACTCACAAACAGTTATTTTGGATTTTAATGAAGCTTATAACCCTTATTGTGCGTATTCTGAACGGTGGTCATGTCCACTTGTTCCCTATGAGAATCACGTAAATGTACATGTTCGTGCTGGAGAAAAAAAATATAAATAGCAATATAGTTTTTGAAAAATGGAAAAGTTAGATATTTCGTTATTATTAGTTGAAGATGATAAAGTTATACGTGGTGTTTACGAGCAAATTCTTGGTAAACACATAAAAACAATAATATTAGCCGCTGATGGTGAAGAGGGTTTTAATAAATATTTAGATTATAAGCCTGATCTCATTTTAAGTGATATCAAGATGCCAATAATGAATGGCCTTGATATGGTAAAAAAGATCAGAGTTAATGATAAATCTCAGCGTATAATTATTATGTCTGCTTATGGTGAATCAAGATTTTTTCTAAAGGCCATTGAATCAGGTGTAAAAGGATTCCTTGTAAAACCTGTTGAAACCGAACATTTGCTAAATGTAATAAGTGAACAAGCCAATGACATACTACTAGAAAAA
>JASFZK010000297.1:0-15176 GCA_045267845.1 Bacteroidota bacterium
TATTGCTGATTTTTATTGTCATCCTGTTAAACTGGTTGTTGAAGTTGATGGTGGAATTCACAAATCCAGTGACCAGAAAGAATATGACATTGGAAGAACGGCAGAATTAATAAATTGGGGAATTGCAGTAATCCGATTTACTAATGAAGAGGTAGAAAATAATATTAAGTACGTTATTAATGAAATTGAGCAAAATTGTATCAAACACCAATCGAGGCTTTGTCAAAGTCCCATTTAGGGTATTTAGGGGTAGAAAGGTGCTTGCAAACATATAAAGTAGCACGCAGAAACCCCGTGAATGCCTTGAGGTATGAGTAATTATAAATAAAAATATCAATAAAAAATAGATTATGTTAAAGCTTTTATTCGCTAGTATTACAAGAGGAACTAGAAAGAATAAACTCGATTTTTTCTTGAACCTATTTGGTTTGTCTTTTGCCATGCTGGTATTTATGTGTATCTCAGTTTATGTGGATGATGAGTTAAGCTACGATAAGCACCATGTAAACGGAGAACAGATTTACAGACTTACTACCTCTTTAACTTCACCCAATGGACAGCAAACAAATATGGCTGTGGCAAATACTGCTTTTGCACATTTATTAAAGAATAACTATCCCGAGTTTGAAGAAATAGTTTGCGTTGATGTTGGTGGAGATTATTCCATTGAGTATGCCGATTACGAATATAAACACATAAATATTAGAGAGGCAACACCATCTATTTTCGAGGTTTTTTCTTACCCTGTTGTTGAAGGCTCTGTTGAGGAGTTTCTTAAAAGTCCAAATACAATTGTTCTGACTGAAAAACTTTCAAAAACTATTTTTCAAGAGAGTTCACCTTTGGGTAAAGTCATTACTATTAATAACGAAAATTACACGGTAAATGGAATAATTGAAGATTTGCCAGGAAATAGCGATTTACAATTCGCAGCTTTAACATATTCAGCAATAGTTGGCACAGAGGAATTAGTGGCTTGGGGCGATTACTTTGTTTATTGTAGGCTGAATCCAACAAACCTTGAAGTGCTTAAAACAAAAACTAATGAGTTAACAGATGATAAATATATTGAATTATTAGAGCAAATGGGAGGCTTTAGATTGAGCCATAATTTGCAGCCACTGCATAGTATTCATTTCGATAATACTTTACTTGCCGATACTCCAAAAGGCAATAAAAAAATGGTTTATATGTTTTCCATAATCGCATTTTTAATTTTAGTAATTGCTGCAATAAATTATATCAATCTAAACACCGCCCAATTAAATAGAAGACAGAAAGAATTCTCCATCAGAAAAACTTTTGGGTGCAGTCGTAAATGTATTCTGTTTAATGTTTTAAGTGAATCTTTTATAAATTTCATACTAGCGGCTTTGCTTGCGTTTACATTGTTATTATTGATGCTGCCAAATATTAATGAATTATTCGGCAAACAATTCACAAGCTATTCCATAATTCAACAAACTATTCCATTGTTATTTATTTTTGCAGTAACAGGAATTTTATCTGGAATTTATCCTGCTTATAAAATCAATAAAATAGAAATAAGTAAACAACTGTCATTTAGCCGATTAGGAAAGGGACTTGTTATATTTCAAAATTGCATTTCAATAGTTATGATTGCTGCCGTACTCTTATTGGGAAAGCAAGTACAATTTATGAAAGACCATGATCTAGGATTAGGAATAAATAAAAAAAAGATTGTTGCCATAAATCTTCCATTTGATCCCAACAATTTTCCCGGAACAGAAACCCTCCGACAAGAATTTTCAAGTTTGCCCGAAATAGAATCTTTAGCTTTTGGAGGCGGAGGAACCAATCTGGGAGCTACCGACAATTGGATAAAATCAATTATGATAGTAGATGATGAACAGGGAAATGAAGTGCAATTTGTTGCTAACCAACCCAGAATAGATGATAATTATATGGATATGTTTGGAATAAAGTTAATTGAAGGTAGGGCATTTAACCTAAGGAGTGAATACGATAAAAAATGGGGCGTAATTATTAATTCGACCTATGCTAAAACAATGGGATGGAAAAACCCAATTGGCAAATTACTTTCCGATGAATCGGAACATAAAGTAATTGGAGTGGTTGAGGATTTCCATTTCGATGCACTTTACAACCCGATTGAACCTTTGATGTTTCAGTTACTTGAAAGCAATCCAGAATTTTTGTTTGCTTCCGTAGAGCCTGAAAATCTCAAACATATCAAAAAACATTGGGAAAAAACATTTAGCAATATTCCTTTTGAATACAGTTTTATCGATGATCATTTTGATACTTTGTATCATAAAAATGAAAAGGAAATGACCATACTATCGTATATGACAATTATTGCAATTCTAATTTCTTGTATGGGTTTGTATGGTTTAACTTCTCATTTCACCACTAATAAAACGAAAGAAATTGGTGTTAGAAAAGTAAACGGTGCAAGTATTTCTGAAATACTTATAATGCTTATTAAAGATTTTATAGTATGGGTAGCCATTGCTTTTGTAATTGCCGTTCCCATTGCCTGGTATGCCATAAACAGTTGGTTACAGAATTTTGCATATAAAACGGAATTAAGTTGGTGGATATTTGCATTGGCTGGTTTGTTAACTTTAAGCATTGCTTTGCTAACAGTTAGTTGGCAAAGTTGGAGAGCGGCTACAAAAAACCCAGTGGATGCCTTGAGGTATGAGTAATTATAGTATATAAGTAAAATTAATATTAATGATAAATATAATCAAATCAGCTTTTCAAAGTTTTTACAATTTCAAGATTTATACGTCCATAAATCTTTTTGGATTAATACTGGGTTTAAGTTGTTCTACGGTAATTTTCTTGTATGTAAGTTTTGAATATTCATTTGATAATTTTCATAAGGATAAGGAGCGGATTTTTCGTGTAAATGAAATATCTACAAGTCCTAAAAACAGAACAATTAGCCCTTCTCTCAGAATGCCCTATGGTCCGGCTTTGAAAGCGGAAATTTCTGAGGTAGAAGATGTGGTAAGGATACGGAACAATTGGCATGTAAACACATTGAAATTTGAGGATAAAGATATTGTTCTTAAGAATGCAATTTTTGCAGACAGTAATTTTTTCAACTTCTTCACCTTTAAAAAACTATCAGGGAATCCTAAGCAACTTTTGACGGGTAAGAATAGCATTGTACTTACACAAAAAATCGCCAAACGAATGTTTGGAAACAAAAACCCTTTAGGTAATCTGGTTTTGTACGACAATAATTCCTACATAATAACGGGTATAGTTGCAGATGTTCCTCTAAATTCTCATATTACATTTGATGCTGTTTTTCCAATGGAAACCTTAATCAATTCGCCTGATGTGTATATTGGTTGGGATGGTGGAATATCTGCTACTACTTTTGTTAAGCTTTATTCAAGTGAATTAGAAACACAGGTTGAGGAAAAGCTACCCGATTTTTTATGGGAGAAAGTAAACAAGAAGAATGAAGATTCAGGTTTTCTAAGCGAGTTTTATTTAGAACCTATGGATCAGATACATTTATTCTCAGAAGTAGATTGGGATAGCAATAAAAAGGAGGGGAAATATGTAATGATCTTGTTGTTCATTGGAAGTTTAATTCTACTGATTGCTATTATCAATTATCTTTTTATTTCCAATGGCACATTAACACTTCGGCTGAAGGAATTTAGTATTAAAAACTATTTTGGATTTGGTGAATCAGGTATTGCAAAACAGATTTTTACTGAATCAGTCCTTCTGTTTATCATTGCAGGAATCGCTTCGGTTATACTGCTCTATGAGTTTAAAAACCCTATTTCTCAACTTTTTAATGCGGAATTCCTATCCTTTCAGTTAAAGAATAATTTGCTCTTTTTGATCCTTGCTCTTTTTGCAATAAGCAGCATTACAAGCTTCATTCAATTTGTTATTTACAAAAGAAAAATAGTTAACAATCCAGTTATAAGTTCCTACTCACAACCCTTCCTCAGTAAGAAGTTAGTCTACATTTCTACACTTCAATTTTGTATTACCATAGGACTTATCTCCTCAATGATTATTGTTTATCAGCAGTTAAACTACGCCTTACATAAGGATTTAGGTTTTACTGTGGAAAATGTCATTAATATCTCACACAGCTCAATTGGCTCCAAACAAAAAGTGCTTATAAACGAAATTAATAAACTGCCTGGTGTGGTAAATGCATCGGCTAGTTTTGGTATTCCTGGATTGGAAACTACAGCTAACGGATATCAGCCAGAGGGAACCGAGCAGTGGCAAATGTTTAGTGCAATATATGTTGATGATAATTTTTTTGACACATATCAGCTGGAACTCCTTGAAGGAAGGGAATTTAGGGAAGGCGCAAATACCGATGCAAAAAAGTTTATCGTAAACGAAACCCTAGCCAAACAGATGAATTGGGAGAGCACTGTTGGAAAATCAATACGTAGAGATGGGAATTATGAAATAATTGGCGTTGTAAAAGATTTTCATGTAGGATTAATTTATAGTAAAATACCTCCATTAATTATATCAAAAGAACAGCAAGAAAATTTTTATTCTCTATCTATAGCTCTAAAGCCGGGTGAAGTCCAAAAAACCATAAAACAGATTGAAAGCATTTGGAAGAACATTATGCCTGACGTCCCTTTCAATTATTCGTTTATGAATGCAAAATTCGAAAGTTTGTATACCGAGATAAAACAAACAGTTACTATTTTATTTCTATTTACCAGTATCTCCATTCTGATATCAATATTGGGCTTGTTTGGAATTACATTTTTATTAATGAATAGCAAGGTGAAAGAGATTGGTATTAGAAAAGTAAACGGTGCCACCGTTTTTGAGATAGTGAAAATGCTAAACTATGATTTCATAAAGTGGGTTGCAATTGCTTTTATAATTGCTGTTCCTATTTCTTGGTACATTATGGATAGGTGGCTGCAGAACTTTGCTTATAAAATTGAATTGAGTTGGTGGATTTTTGCATTCGCAGGAATTATGGCTTTTTTGATTGCACTAATCACGGTAAGTTGGCAGACTTTTGTGGCAGCACGAAGAAATCCGGTGGATGTCTTGAAGTATGAGTAGGAGAAGATGAAAAGGCTGGCAGGTTATCATTTTTGGGAAAGCGTTCCCGGTTTTCATCGTGTTTCTGACTAGAAATCTCCCACGCAAAACTCACGTTCTCAGTAGATCTCTCAATCATCTCTTCTTGGGAAGACAACCTTATTTAAACCTCTAACTACAGAACACACCACTAGTGCCTAGTATCTGTAACTTTCCCTACATCTAACGTATTTATGTATTCTATCAATTCATTGGCGGTAAACTTACCTTTAATACTTATTGCCGTCAAGTCGTTGCCTTCTTCAACTATCAGGATAATTTCTGTTATTACATTTTCAGCTTCTTTTGTTTTAAAGGTTACAATGCTTCCCGGTTCCTTGACGATGATATTATCTTTATAAGTATCATCAGGAAGGTATTCATTTAAGATAGGCAAGAAATAGGTCTTAGATCCTTTAGCCCTAAAAATTTTAAAGTCATCTGATTTTTTTATAAATTTACTAAGCTCTTTTTCACCATTATAATTAAGATATATTCCTAATATTACTGTTGGAATGTCAAAGTTTATAACAGTATTATGTTTTTTGTAAATCTTGTAAAATTTATCATATCCATCAGATTTTCCAAATGAAGTACAAGACACAAATGTTAACACTATTAATATGATGTTAATTTTTGTTTTCATAATTCATTATTTTACTTTTTCTATATCAATTTTATCAATATGATCAACGCCTGCAATATTCATTGTTCCTGACATGCCGGAAAGCTGTTTAATATTTATATCATCTCCTTCCATTATAACTAATATGTTTTCATCAGACCCGTATTTAACCACAACAAACTCAGTAATTTTATTGTTGACTTTGCGTGTGAAAATTCTAATGAATTGTCCGTCTTCCTTAACCATCAATATTTCAACATATTTTTTTAGTGATGGAAGCAATTCTGTATGAAATATATTATCCTCTACATTATTAGAATTACCATCATTTCGTAAGACTTTTATTGAGTTTAAACTTGATACGCTTTCTTGAAATGATTTAGCATCTTCACTGTTGCTGATATTGGCAAAAAAGTCGAAAGTGTTTTTGGTAATATACACCGATGTGTATCCCTTTTCGCCCGAATACTTTTCGAAAAATTTAATCGTTGGTGTTTCCTGCGCCATTGTTAAAAAAGGTATTAACATTATGACAAATAAAATTGAAGTTTTCATTTTTTTAATTTTTAATTAATGATATTGGATTAGTAAATTGGCCTGCATAATATAGACTTTCGGTACCCTTATCTATGTTTTTTGTAGCAGAATATAAAATTTGTTTTGTGTATTTTTCAGCTATTGCTATATCTGTTATTGCTTTTCCATCAACATATGCATAAATAACTTTATTTTCAGTGTTATTATTTGAGAATAATAGAAACAGACCCACTAATAAACTTGCTGCAATACCAGTAAAATAGAAGTATTTATTATTGCTTAGGTGCATTTTTGGTTCAAATATTTTGGTATACTTATATGATTTTTCATCATTAAAGTAGGAGAAAAGATCTTTTGCAAATAAGAGTTTTTCTGGAATATTATCATTTTCAGCAAAAAAGATATTTAATTCCTTTTCTTCCGTTACTGTGCTGTTACCATCTAAATATTTATGAAGTAATAACTCAATTCTATTATAGTCCATAATTCATAGTTTTTATTAGTTCTTGTTTCACTGTTTTTCTAGCTCTTGAAAGGTTAACTCTAATGGCATTTGGTTCTATTCCTGTAGCTTCGTAAATTTCATCATAATTATATCCTTCAACATCTCGCAAATGAATAATCATTTTTTGCTTTTTTGGTAACCCATTTATTATTGTTTTAATTATTTCTGAAGTTTCTTTTTTTTCACCACCCTGTTCTGTCGAATTCTTGCTTAACCGTTTAATATTTTCAGAATTTTTCAAGACTACATTTTTATGTTTTATCCTATCTAAACAAAGATTTTTTGTAGAGCGAATTAAATAAGATTCAATATTCTTATAGTGTTTTGAATTCTCGCAATTTAGCCACAATTTCTCAAAAATATCCTGTGTTATATCCTCTGCATCAGCTGTATCAGCTAATATTGCTCTTGCGAACCTGAAAACTTTATCCTTAGTTGAGATAAATATTTTATTGAAATCTTTTTGTTCCATTGTAATTGTAAGACGACACTAAACAATAATTGTTACATCCTGATTTTACATATAATAATACTAACATTTAAGAGATAACAAAAATGTAATATTAATGAATAATAATCGTCTTTCGTGAAAAACATCTTATCAAAATATCGATTTAAAAACTTAAAACAATAAAGATGAAAACTAAATACAATAATATAATATTGGCTATTTTGTTATCTAGCATTTTCTTGCAGGCAAGCGCGCAAGTAGAAATATCAGGACAAGTAAAAGATAATAGCACCAAAGAGGCACTTATGTATTGTAGCATACGTGTACATAATTTACAAGACAGCCTAATAACTGGTGGAGTAACCAACGACAAAGGCTTTTTCAAAATTCCATAGTATATTATATTTGCACATTACAAAGATTAGGATATATTTTAATCAACTAACTTAATAAAGATATTAACGATATGGATAATTTTAAGATTTATGTGGACTACATCTCAAATATTGTTGAAGGGATTGGTGTTGCAACCATTTTTTTTGGAGCAGTATATTCTCTTACAATGTTCTTTATTGCAGTAATTAAAAAGAAATCTAATACATATGTTAAACTACGGCAATCGCTAGGTAAATCAATATTATTGGGTTTGGAAATACTTATTGCTGCAGATATTATGGCAACAATAGTTACTGAACCTACTATGCGGTCGGTTACCATATTAGGAATAATAGTTCTAATACGAACATTTTTGAGTTTATCACTTCAGGTTGAGATGGATGGACGTTTTCCTTGGCAAAAAGAAACTCCAGTAAAATAACCCTACAATTTCTATAAACCCCAAAATGCTGGTTGAGATTGCGATTCAATAATGTTTTCAACAGACTTATCAAGTTCAGGGAAAAAATCTAACCCTGTAATCGTTTCTAATGTATTAACAGTGACTAAATAATCTTTTAGATTATTAGATGTGCACAATTGAGGCATTAAAAAGGCTATGGACTTCGTTTTTGAATCATTTTGTATCAATAGTACTTTATAATAATACCCCGGAATTGTTACATTATTTGAACCAATACTGCCAAAGTTATTAATAAAAATAGGTCCTGTAACAATATAAACCGAGTTGTGAATTATTGCCTGTTCACGTACCCAACTCTCAAGATACTTCCATATTCCTCTATTAAACTGTGGTATTTGTGGACTAATATTCGACATTAAGAACGATTCAGCATTTGCTTTTTTATTCATATTGTTATCGGCAGCAGGGGATAGGTGCCCCAAGTCAAACCCGGTAGAACTGTAATCACTTTTAGATGCACTTGCTGTTGTAATGCTTTTGTCGGATTTAAAGCAATTACACCTTTTTTGTTTCATTGCCACTTCATCCTTTGTAAGTTCATATGCAACCCAATCGGCTTGTTCGTGTTGTTCATTATAAGATAAAGTAAATTGAGTGTATGCTACAATCTGATGATTATCAATACTTGCCGGTAAATAATTGAACTCCTTAGAATTAAATCCAGAAAAAAGAGTTAACAAAAGTAAGAATACAATAATTGCTGGTTTGTTCATTTCTTCAAAATAATTTAAAAACAAATGTATACTAAAAGGCAAATAGATTAATACATCAGTAAATTAAATTCTAACAACAAAACAATAATAACTTTATTAAATTTGTTAAGCTTATATACTTGTCATATTGTATGAACTTAAAAACCGGAGATAAAATATTCATTTATACATTAATTGCAATTTGTATTACAATTGCATCAAGTTTATTATTGCTCCCTCATAAGCTCTTTACCGATGATTATAGTACAGTTATACTCGACAGAAACAATATTCTACTTGGAGCTAAATTAGCTGATGACGAGCAATGGCGGTTCCGTCCTGCTGATTCGGTACCACAAAGGTTTAAAACCGCAATTATTGCCTTTGAAGATATGTACTTTTATAGTCACCCCGGAATTAATCCTATCTCTATTATCAGTGCGCTTAGCGACAATATAAAAGCAAATAAAATAATAAGGGGAGGAAGCACAATAAGTATGCAGGTGATGAGACTTTCAAGAGCAGGGAAAGCCAGAACATTCAAACAGAAAATTATAGAAATATTTCTCACAATTGGTTTGGAAATAAAATATTCTAAGGATGAAATATTAAACCTGTATAGTTCCAATGCGCCTTTTGGCGGAAATATTGTTGGTCTTAATGCTGCAAGTTGGCGATATTTTGGCCATGCTGATCATGAACTTAGCTGGGCCGAAGCTGCAACTTTAGCGGTGTTACCTAATGCACCTTCAATAATCCATATGGGTAAAAATCGTGGTAAACTAAAGTTGAAAAGAAATAAACTATTATTGAAGTTATTGTCATCGAAAAGCATAGATAGTACTCAATATTTATTGGCCATATTGGAAGAAATTCCTGGCAAGGTGAAACCACTTCCATACCTTGCACCACATTTAGTTGAAAATATTACTAGAAAATTCAAGGGCCAAATAATAAAAACAACAATTGATTATGATTTGCAACTTCGTGTAAAACAAATTGCACAATATCATACTGGAGCATTGTTGCAAAACGGAATTAATAATGCAGCTGTACTAGTAGTTAGTCCGGAAAGTAAAGAAGTACTAGTGTATTTAGGAAATTTGAGCACCGCAGGCAATCAAATAATTATGGAGCAATATAATGATATGGTTATGGCAACTCGAAGTAGCGGAAGCATACTAAAGCCGTTTCTATATGCCGCTATGAACAATGATGGACTAATACTCCCAAACTCCATGGTACGAGATATTCCAAGTTATTTTAACGATTATCATCCCGAGAATTATAATAGCGAATTCCAAGGTGCTGTGCCCGCATCAAAAGCTTTATCACAATCGCTAAATGTACCAGCTGTATATATGTTGCAGAGTTATGGAACTTCTAGATTTTTAAATATTCTTAAAAAATTAGGTTTTTCAAGTTTGGTAAATAGCGCTTCACATTACGGACTTAGTTTGATACTTGGAGGAGGGGAGGTGTCGCTATTTGAATTGGTTAATGCTTATGTGGGAATGGCTGCAACATTAATTTCATACGATAAAAATTACGGAAAATATCCAATTAATGCATATGGAAATCTAAAACTCACTTTTGATAAAAATGGCCTTTCTGAAAATGAAAGAAATACTTATGGTAAGCCGTTATCAGCCGCTTCCATTTGGTTAACCTATAAGGCTCTTAAAAATGTTAGCCGACCTGAAACTGAGATAGGATGGGAGAATTACAGTTCATCAAAAAAAGTTGCATGGAAAACAGGAACAAGTCATGGCTTTAAAGATGCCTGGTCGGTTGGTACCACAGCAAACTATGTTGTTGGCGTTTGGGCAGGTAATGCCAATGGTGAAGGGCGAAATGGATTAACCGGCACAAAGGTGGCTGCTCCAATAATGTTCGATATTTTTAGTATATTAGAATCTAGTGATGAGTTTTATCCGCCGTACGATGAGTTGATGGAAATAAGTGTATGTAAACAAAGCGGAAACTTAGCATCACAAGTTTGTCCTGAAGTACAAAAAATTCTTGTTGATTTAGTTGGTGCAGAAGCTAAGGTTTGTACATATCATAAAACTATTTTTACAGATGAGAAAGAGGAATTTAGGCTATCTCAAAAATGCACTTCAATTTCAAATCTAAAACCCGTGGCATGGTTTGTTCTTCCACCCATTCAAGAATATTATTATAAGAAGAAACACCCAGGCTACAAAACTCTTCCTCCTTTTGCAATTGGATGTGGCTCTGATTCAGATAGTCATGAAATTGACTTTATTTACCCAATAAAAAACTCGATAATTTATGTTGCTACAGATGAAACACAACAAGAACGTGATATAATTTTTAAAATTAGTCATCATAACCCTAGTACAAACATATATTGGCATCTTGATAACCAATTAATTGGAATAACGAAAAATACTCACCAATTAGAATATATTCCTGATAATGGGATACATAAATTAACTGTTGTTGATGAAAATGGGAATAGTGCATCGGTTAACTTTGAGATTGTTAGATAGTTTTATTTTAACGTCCAGTTTTCAATAAAATAATTGTAACATTTTTGCTTTATTTATGTATAATCCAAAACATTATGTCTTTTATATTCGATTTTTTGTTTATTTTGTATTAATAATGATTAAGCAATGTGGATAACATGTCATATTAACCTGTTATTAACGTAAATACCCAACTATGTTTAAACCTAATTTATCAATATTCAAATCATTTGCAATAACTATGTTGTTGGTGATGATTGTAATTGTTGCTAATGCTCAATCTGAAAAGAAAACTGAAGAGAAGTTATTTTATCAATATTGGGAAATTAATTTTAACGCCGGAACAACTTTGTTTTTTGGTGATGTTAAACAATATAAAATATTACCTGCTGAGAACGAATTACGATTAGGTTTCGGATTTCAATTAATGCGACAACTTACACCAATATTTGGAGTAAGAGGTCAAATGCTTTACGCAGAAGTTAGTGGTGTACGAAAGGAGTTTGATAGGTATTTTCAGGCTGATTTGTTTGAATTTAATTTGAATGCTAAGATCAATTTTTCTAACTTAATAAGTGGCTACAAAAAACGTCTTATTGATGTGTATGCTACCATTGGTTTAGGTTTCGTTAACTATAATTCGCAACTCATTGAAATATCAACTGATAAGATAATAAGAGAGATTGGTTTTGGTAGTGGAGAAAGTTTTGGAGGTAGATCATTTAATGGTATTGGTACAATAGGAATGGGCTTCGATATTAGAATTTCTGATAATTGGTACATAAATCTTGAATCGGCTAACCGAATAATGAACACTGATATTTTTGATGGATGGGTTGGTGGATTTAAGTATGATATTTATAATTATTCATCGGTGGGAATTACGTTTAAATTTGGGCAAAGCAAAGTTGGTAAAACTCTTAAAACCAAGGAGGATGAAACTCCTAAAAATGTTTCCATGAGTGCTTACCCGTATATATTGCCTCCAGGGGCAGATGAGGAGAGGGTTATACCTCCAAATATTGATATGTTAGAGGTTCCTCCAATTCCGTATAACCCTGATGTAGCATCGGGTAAGGCCAATGACTTTGGTACCTTTGTTGATGAAAGAGATGGTAAAACATACCGTATGGTAATTATAGGAACTCAAGTATGGATGGCTCAAAACCTTAATTTTGGAACAAGGATTGATGGTGGCAAAACCATGCGCGATGACAAAGTAATTACAAAGTATTGCTATAACGATAAAGAATCTAACTGTAATGTTTATGGTGGTTTGTATCAATGGGGTGAAACAATGTCATATTCACGATTGCCAGGAGCAAAAGGAATATGCCCTGAAGGTTGGCATGTACCCAGCGACAGTGATTGGAAAAAACTTGAACAATATCTGGGTATGTCTGTTGAGGAGTCAAATGAAACTGGATACCGAGGTGGTGGTTCGTTCGTTGGAGCCAAGCTAAAACCACAAAGTAGTATGTGGGATGTATCTGATGCACGTGAATATCCTATAAGCGGATTTAATGCTCTTCCTGCGGGTTATCGATATGCCTTTGGTACATTCTATTACATAGATGAATTTGGATTCTTCTGGACATCAACTGAAGCAAGTGATACATACATCTGGTACAGGTTATTAAGTAGCGACGATAATCAAATAAGACGCGACTATTATTACAAAACAATTGGCTTTTCTGTAAGATGTATACAAGATTAGATTTTCTTTATACTATTTGTAAGCTTTTTTGATTTAGTCTAAAATTCAATAATAGCCTTAAAACCTCTTAACACTTTTTGTGGCACAGGTATTGTAATTTTATTTTAATCCTAGATATTAATAACATAAATTATACTGTTATGATAAATAAACTTATCACTCATGTATTAGTATTTTCTTTTATAGTTGCTTTGTTTGCAGTAGTTGGATGTAATAAAAATATTTCCACAGTAACAACTGAGGATGATAAAAGTATGCAAGATTTAGTAATCCCTGAATCCTTTGATTTTGAGACTTCTAATGAAGTAACAATCAACTTTCAAGATAACTTAAAAGCGGGTGATACAGCAAGGTATAAAATATATTTGCATAGTTCACAAACTCATCCTGATACCACTTACTATATAAGCGAAGATGGGAATGAGGAGACCGATTATGTAAATTCAGTTGACCCTTTAAATAATCTCATTGCGACAAAAGTTTCCACAGATGGGACTTTTACCTTAATTGTGAGTATACCAGATTATATTGGCGAACTTTATGTGATAAAAAATACAAATGGTGTTTTTACAGCAGAAGTAATACAAGTTACTGGAAAAAGTGCATACTATGGAGGTGGAAATAAATCATTTCGTGATGATCCCGTTGATGTACTTTATGGAGTAAATGGAAGTGGCGATTTATTTACAGTAAATCCCGAAACAGGCGAAATGGTAGTGATAAGGCAATTAATTAGTGGTAGTTATACGTGTGCGATTGATGATGCTAACAGAGTTCTTTATACTGTTGGTAGAGACAAAAACCTTTATAAATACGATATAGATAGTGAGGTGTTGGAACTTGTTGGATATTTTGGTTATGGTGGACCAAGGTTAGATTATAATGAGTCTGACGGGTTGTTATATTATTCTAATGGTGATCAACTTTATGGAGTTGATCCAAGTAATGCAGTTGTTGTGTCACAAAAAAGTATTACAGGGTTGCACAATGTGAACGGTGGAGACCTAATTTATGATGAAGATGGAACACTCTATTTATGCACTTTTTCAGGATTATATAAAATAATATTTAATCAAGAACAGGCTACTGCAGTAAGAATAAGTGCCGATAATTTACCGTTTAGTCCAACTTCAATGACAATTGATTCAAAAGGGGAACTATGGCTTGGAGACAATAAAAAAAGATTAATAGTAATGGATGTTGTAACTGGTGGTTGGGAGTATAGATTTGATCAATATGACAGGCATATTAACGACTTAACAACTCTTCCTCTTGACGAGGGCGGCATTCCACAAACGGATACTGACGGTGATGGAATTATTGATTTTTATGATGAGTATCCTGATGACGCCAATAAAGCATATGCTACGTACACTCCAAGTATTTATGGGGTAGGTACACTTGCTTTTGAAGATAACTGGCCCGCACAAGGTGACTATGATTTTAATGATTTAGTAGTTAATTATCAGTTTATAACAATAGCTAATGCTGATGATGAGGTTGTAGAACTTCAATGTAGTTTTACCATAGAACATCTTGGTGCCTCGTTCATTAACGGTTTCGGATTTGAACTTCCATTCAGCGAAAGCGTGATAGAATCAGTAACTGGATACAATATTACGGATGGTCTTGTTACCATTGGAGGAAAGGGATTGGAGACTAATCAAACCAAGCCGGTTGTAATTGTTTGTGATAATGTAAATGCTAATGCTTATCAAGAATTAAACATTACAATAAATTTTACAAATCCTGTTGCACCTGAGGTAGTTGGTACACCACCTTTTAATGCATTTATATTTGTTAATCAAGATAGAAGTAAAGAAGTCCATTTGGCTAATTATCCACCTACAAGTTTGGCAAATATTGATTTATTTGGAACGGAGGATGATACTAGTGACCCTTCTATGAATAGATATTATAAGACATCAAATAATTTGCCTTGGGCAATTCAAATAAGCCACGAATTTAAATATCCAAAAGAAAGAACTCCTGTTAATCATGGATATTTAAAATTTAATAATTGGGCTGAATCAGGAGGTGCTCTGTATAGTGATTGGTATACAGATGTTGCAGGTTACCGCGACTTAAGCAAATTGAATATAGATGGAAATTAATGGAATTCTCATTTTTTTTGTCTGAAAGTAATTATATTATAATTTTGCAAAGTATATTTTTAATACATGTTTACGAACCAACCATACCAT
>JASFZK010000298.1:0-3992 GCA_045267845.1 Bacteroidota bacterium
AGTCAGGGCGAAGACATAGTTTCTGGTTTGGTAAAACCAAGTCCTGTGAGCAAAAACCAAAACTCATCATCTACCGAAAATACTTCGCTTCAAGAATTATGTCCTAAAATTTATGACAGGCTTTACGAATTGGCAATTGAATTAACTGAAGTATTGGGTTATAATCATCAGGAAATTGAGTTTACTTTTGAATCGGATAAACCCGAAGACCTATACATACTTCAAATTAGAGATCAGGATATGGCATCACCAAAATCAGTGGTGGCATTTAAAACCAGAATTGACAAAATGCATTTGGTTGGCAGAGGTATTGGAGTTGGAGGTGGTGCAATGAATGGCCTTGTTGCGTTTGATGAAGATGATATTATCTTGCTACGAAAAAGTCATCCTAATGTTGATATAATTCTTGTAAGACCAGATACCGTACCTGATGATATAGCAATGATTTTTGAAACTAACGGACTGTTAACCGGAAAAGGAGGTGCAACATCTCATGCCGCTGTTACTGCCGTAAGATTAGGCAAAACAGCTGTGGTAAACTGCAGTACTTTACAGGTTTACGAGGATGAAAAACGTTGCACGCTCAACAATAGTACTTTTGAGTCAGGCGACCTTATAAGCATCGACGGACACCTTGGAAATGTTTACAAAGGGAATTATCCAATCGAAAGCAGACAAGAATATGCCGAATTTAAGTTTTGATTAAAACGGCCAAAAGTTATTGTCGTTCCAAATTTGTTCTTTCAAGTCTTCGTTAAGCTGATATAACAATTGGTGATGCGTTCTTTCCCAATCAGCAAGCATTTGGTACATCTCTTTTTCGTTTGGATCGGTTGCCTCTTTTGCTCTATTTGCATACACTTCAATGGCACGATTCTCAAAATCAATTGCAGCAGATATTGCAGCAGCTTCAAAACCAGCAGCAGAAATCTCACTTTTTATTTTTTCAGTAAGTATTTCGGTTGCAGCGGTATCTTCAGCAGGCTGCTCCTCAATTTTTTGAAACTCATTATTATCCGCGTAACTTTTAAATTGCTTAACCAAAAAATTGATGTGCTCGTCTTCTTCCTCGGCCATTATTTCAAATATTTTAGTTGCTGACTTACTCTCGCTATTACGTGCTGCTTGAGTGTAAAATGCTTTACCGCGACGTTCTAACAGAATTGCTGTTTTAAGAACATCGATTGTTTTAATATCTAACTCCATGGTATTCGTCGTTTATAATTTTGCACAAATTTATAAAAAATTTGAAAATGCTAGGTAGTATTTTGCTTACAAATTTGTACATTTGTATAAAATCATTTCTCCATGTCAACTAATCATATCCAAAATATTAAATCTCTTTTAAAAAAAAACGGTTACCCCGATGACTATCAAGTAATACCAATGCCTTCATCTGGTTCTAACCGAGTTTATTACAGGGTTAAATTTACGGATATAAATGTGCCATCATCATTAATTGCTTCATATAATGATGATGTTAGTGAAAACATCGCACATAACTCATTTACCTTACATTTTAGATCATTGGGTCTTAATGTTCCTGAGATTTATGCACATGACAAAGGCTTCAAATATTTTTTAATACAAGACCTTGGCGAATCAACATTATTTGATATGTTAAAAGTTGACCGCAATCGTGCGTTAAAATATTATGAAAATGTAATTGATGATCTGGTTGATTTCCAAGTGGAAGGAATTAAAAATCTTGACCTTGATGTGGCGTATCCAACTAAGGCATTTGATAAACGCTCAATAATGTGGGATTTAAACTATTTCAAATATTACTTTGTTAAACCTCATAATATTATTTTTAATGAAGATTTACTTCAGAATGATTTTGAAGAATTTGTAGATTTATTATTAAATACTGATCTAAATTATTTCAATTATCGTGATTTTCAGGCACGAAATATTATGATTTACAATGATGAACCATGGTACATTGATTTTCAAGGAGGACGCCGCGGATCATTACAATATGATTTGGTTTCTTTATTATATCAAGCCAAGGCAAATTTATCAGATGATACTCGTCAACACCTTTATAGTCAATATATCAAAACACTTGACACCAAGCTTAAAGGAAGTAAATTAGCATTTGAAAAACTCTATCCAAGCTTCATATATTTTAGGTTAATGCAGGTTATGGGAGCCTATGGGTTTAGAGGACTTGTTCAGCGTAAAGCTCATTTTCTACAAAGTATACCGATGGTTATAAACTCATTATATGATATACTATTAAAACTAGACATTGGAGCACCACTCAACGAACTTAAAAAAATATTTGGACAAATAATAATACTGGACTACAAATCATCTTCTGAAAACAGCACTGGATTAACGGTTAACATCAACAGCTTCTCATTTAAGAAAAAAGGAATACCAACAGACATTACAGGAAATGGAGGAGGTCATATTTTTGATTGCAGAAGTTTGCCAAACCCAGGAAGATTAGCGCACTTAAGAGATTTTACTGGTCTCCAGGAACCAGTAAAAAAATACTTAGAAGAGCAAATAGAAGTTGCGAATTTCTTGACTAACGCAATTAGTATTATTGATCAAAGTATAGAAAATTACAAAGAGCGAAAGTTTAATAATCTACAGATAAATTTTGGATGTACCGGCGGAAGACATAGGTCTGTTTTTAGTGCATCAAAAGTTGCTGAATATGTAAAAAATAAATTTCCTGATGTTAATGTTGAAATTCATCATTTGGAATTATAGTTGACAACTAAATGAAACCAAAAATGGGACAAACATTGCAATCAGTATCTACAAGCATGGACGGAACTGAAATTATTTTTAAGTTGTTGCAACTTTAGAAAACCACAGATGTAAATGAAAGCAATAATACTAGCAGCAGGACTGGGCTCCAGATTAAAAGACTTAACCACAAGCAAACCGAAAGCACTTGTGGAAGTTAATGGCAAAACAATGTTGGAGATCGTAATTACAAAACTTAGAGATCAAGGAATTACTGACTTTTTAATTAATATCCATCATTTTGGAGAAAGTATAATTGAGTTTCTAAAAACAAAGAATAATTTTGGTGTTAACATTACTATATCTGATGAGCGAATGCAACTTCTTGACACTGGAGGAGCAATACTAAAAGCACAAAATTTTATACGAGGCGACGAACCTGTTCTCATACACAATGTTGATATTATATCTGATGTAAAAGTTAGTGACATATTAAAATACCACAACTTAAATAACAGTATTGCTACACTTTGTGTAAGAAAGCGTGATTCAGGTAGAGGATTGCTTTTTAACAAAAATATGCAACTTGTGGGTTGGACAAATATTGAAAAACATCAGTTTAAATGGGTTAATAAAAGTTACACTGAATATAATATATTCGCTTATAGTGGAATTTATCTGATATCTCCTAAATTTACAAATGAAATAAAACAGACAGGTAAATTTTCGATAATAGACACATGGTTAGAAATGGCAAACAACAATATTATATCAGGATTTGTTGATACATCTAGCACATGGCATGATTTGGGAACTCATGAGAAAATTAGTAATGCAGAAAGTAAAAAAGTAATTTATTAATTGAAAGAATTGTGAAAAAATTTCTTACTGAAGCAGCCGAAATAATAATCAACAATAAACACTTTGGTGCCCAATCTGTCGTGATCCTGCCCAACCGTAGATCGGAAGTCTTTTTAAAAGAAGAAATTAAAAAACTGACCACTACAAATGTCTGGTTGCCCGAATTTTACCCTATTGATGAATTTATTCGCAAAGCCTCAGGTTTAGAAATGGCAGACAATATTTCTGTATTCTTTGAGCTCTATAAAATACATCAGGTTATAGCTGGAAAAGAGGCTAAAACAATTGATGAGTTTTTAACGTTGGCACCGGTAATGCTATCAGACTTTAATGATATCGATGGCTCAATGGCTGATGCTAAGGAAATGTTCTCACAACTTTCTGCAATAAAAGCTATTCAACAATGGAACCCTGATGGTAGACCG
>JASFZK010000299.1:0-5162 GCA_045267845.1 Bacteroidota bacterium
CTCATTTTACCTGCATGTAATAATGCTAAAGAAGAAAGCATTGCAGATAAAGCATCCCGCATACATGCAAAAGTTTTAACGGTTGATTCACATGTTGATACACCTATGAGGTTAACTCATTCGGGATTTGATATTGGAAAATATCATGATGTGAATGATGAAAAGAGTAGAGTTGATTTTCCAAGAATGAAGGAGGGTGGTTTGGATGCTGTATTTTTTGCGATTTTCACTGGTCAGGGAAAACGTACAACCGAAGGAAATGAGAAAGTAAAAAATTATGCTATAGAAATATCTGATTCTATTCATTCAGCACTAAAGAAATATTCAAATTTGGCTCAGCTAGCCCTTACTCCAAAAGATGCATATAATGCTGAAAAGGAAGGTAAAAGAGCAATATTTATAGGAATGGAAAATGGTTATCCCATTGGAAATGATATTTCTTTGGTAAGTGAATACTATAATCTTGGTGTAAGATACATAACATTGTGTCATAGCAAGAATAATGATATTTGCGATTCATCTACAGATACAACTGAACACAACGGGTTGAGTGTATTTGGTGCTGAAGTTGTTGAAGAAATGAATAATCTTGGAATGATGATTGATGTATCACATGCTTCTGATAGTAGTTTCTATGATGTAATAAAACTTAGTAAATCACCAATAATTGCATCTCATTCATGTTCAAGAACACTTTGTGATAATCCGAGAAACCTAACTGATGAAATGCTTAAATTGTTAGCTAAGAATAACGGTGTAATTCAATTATGCATCTTAAGTGATTACGTAAAGAAACCTGACCCAAACCCCAAACGCGATAGTTGCCAACAAGTTGTACGAAAAAAGTATAGGTTCTTTCAAGACCTTTCTAATAATGAAATGGTTAATGCACGTAAAGATTGGTATGCAATTGATACTATTTACCCGGCTAAATATGCAAAAGTTAGCGATGCGGTTAATCATATCGACCACATTGTAGATGTTATAGGAATTGAACATATTGGAATTGGTACCGACTTCGATGGTGGTGGCGGACTTGAAGATTGTGTAGATGTTAGCCAGTTAGGAAATATTACTTTAGAGCTGGTTAAAAGAGGTTATTCCGAAGAGGATATTGAAAAAATTTGGGGAGGAAATATTATGCGAGTTATGCAAGAAGTAGCTAATAATGCAAATTAAAATATGAATACTGTATTTTCAGTAATTGGAAATAAAGTATGAAATACCAGGTAGCACTGCGCATAGGTCATACAAAAAGTCAGGAGGAGCTAAAGTATCACACCTAAAAGTGATACAATATTAGCTTTAAAAAGTAGGATTTAAAATTATCTAATTCCATCTTTTTGAAGTAAAAAACGAAGTGGATTTTATTACAAAATTAATTTACTAATTAGTTGATTGTTAAAGGTATTTTTGTATTTTTGCAGCCGATTTTTTGATATGATAATACAAAATGATTAATATAACATTACCCGATAATTCAGTTAAACAGTATAACAAAGGCGTAACTGCACTCAAAATAGCTCAAGATATTAGCGAAGGTCTTGCTCGTAACGTATTGGCTGCTAATATTAATGGGGAGGTTTGGGATGCTACTCGTCCAATTAATAACGACGCTGAGGTTAAACTATTAACATGGCGCGATACTGATGGCAAAGCTGCCATGTGGCATTCATCAGCACATTTAATGGCTGAGGCAATTGCCATATTATACCCGGGTGTTAAATTTGGTATTGGTCCTGATATTGAAAATGGCTTTTATTACGATGTTGATTTCCTTGACTATGATATTAGTGACAAGGATTTGGTTAACATAGAAAAAAAGATGCAAGAGTTAGCTCGTCAAAAGCAGACTTTTGTAAGAAAAGATATTTCAAAACAGGATGCATTAAAACATTTTGCTGATATTGATAATGAATATAAGCTGGAATTAATAAATGAGCTTGAAGACGGAACAATTTCTTTTTATGAAACTGGTTCGTTTACTGATTTATGTCGCGGCCCACATATTCCAAGTACTGGCTTTATAAAAGCTATTAAGCTAACTAAAGTTGCTGGTGCTTATTGGCGTGGTGATGAAAACAGAAAACAACTCACCAGAATTTATGGTATTACTTTTCCAAAAAAGAAAGAACTGGATGAATATTTGGTACTACTTGAGGAAGCTAAAAAGCGAGATCATCGTTTATTAGGAAAAGAACTTGATTTATTCACATTCTCAAACAAAGTTGGACAAGGGCTACCATTATGGTTACCCAAAGGAGCAGAACTTAGGGAGAGGTTAGAGCAATATCTTAAAAAAGTACAAAAGAAAGCTGGCTACAAACCTGTAATCACACCTCATATTGGAAATGTAAATTTGTATAAAACATCAGGGCATTACCAAAAATATGGTAAAGAATCGTTCAAACCGATTAAAACCCCTGTTGATGGTGAAGAGTTTTTCCTGAAACCAATGAATTGTCCTCACCATTGTGAAATATATAATGCAAAGCCTCACTCCTACAAAGAGTTACCAATTAGATATGCTGAGTTTGGAACAGTTTACAGATATGAGCAGAGTGGTGAATTGCATGGATTAACAAGAGTACGTGGGTTTACCCAAGATGATGCTCACATTTTTTGCATGCCAAATCAAATTAAAGATGAGTTTAATAATGTAATTGATATTATTGAGCAAATTTTTACCGCCCTTGATTTTAACGATGTAATTATTCAGATCTCACTTAGGGATCCTGATAATATGGATAAATACATTGGTAGCGAAGAAAATTGGGAGAAAGCAGAAAAGGCAATTATTGAAGTTGCTGAAGAGCGAGGTTTGAATGCAGTTATTGAATATGGTGAAGCTGCGTTTTACGGTCCGAAAATGGACTTTATTGTAAGAGATGCAATTGGTAGAAAATGGCAATTGGGTACTATTCAGGTTGATTATAACTTGCCTGAACGTTTTGATCTTACATACATTGGAGCTGATAATGAGAAACACAGACCGGTAATGATACATCGCGCACCATTTGGATCGATGGAAAGGTTTGTTGCAGTTTTGATTGAGCATTGTGGTGGTAATTTCCCACTTTGGCTTATTCCTGATCAAGTAATTATATTACCAATTAGTGAAAAATATAACGATTACGGAAAAAAAGTATTAGATTCGCTCGATAAATTTGACATCCGTGCTATTATTGATACTCGTAGTGAAAAAACGGGTAGGAAAATACGGGATGCTGAATTAAAAAAGATTCCTTTTATGCTTATCGTTGGAGAGAAAGAGGAGAATGAAGGTACTGTATCAGTAAGAAAGCATACAGAAGGAGATTTAGGAACATTTGGAATTGCAGAATTTGCAGATATTATTAATTCTGAAGTAGACAAATTGATGAATAACAATTATTAACTAATATAGGAGGATACTACAATAGCACAATTTAGAGGTAGAAGAGGTCCACGCAGACCTTTTGTTAAAAAGGAAGATCCTAACAAGATCAATAAGTACATTTCTGCACCAATGGTTAGATTAGTTGGTGACAATGTTGAAACTGGAATATTTCAATTGAGGGAGGCGCTCGCATTAGCGGTTGAGCAAGACCTTGATTTGGTTGAAATTTCACCATCAGCAAATCCTCCTGTTTGCAAGATAATGGATTATAAAAAGTTTCTTTATGAGCAAAAAAAGAAACAAAAGGAAATTAAAGCAAAATCTGCAAAAGTTGTTGTAAAGGAAATAAGATTAGGACCTAACACTGATGACCATGACTTTAATTTTAAACTAAAACATGCCATCAAATTTTTGCAGGAAGGTTCAAAAGTAAAAGTTGATGTGTTTTTTAAAGGACGCTCAATTATATATAAAGACAAAGGTGAGTACATCCTTTTAAGGTTTGCTCAGGAACTTGAAGAATACGGTAAAGTTGAACGTTTACCTAAACTTGAAGGTAAACGAATGATAATGATTATTGCCCCGAAGAAATAATATTTTTTAACAATTATAAATTAAATTTTAAGTAATGCCAAAAATGAAAACGAAATCCAGTGCGAAGAAAAGGTTTATCCTTACTGCGTCTGGTAAGATTAAAAGAAAGCATGCTTACAAAAGTCACATTCTAACAAAGAAGTCGAAAAAGCGTAAACGTAACTTAACTTACATGACGATTATCGACAAAGCAGATGAGAAAAACATCAGAATGATGATTCGTAGCTAAACCCAATGTTTAACGTTTGTCATAGCTTAAAAGTTTTCGAATAGAAGCGCTATGATGATAAAAAAAATTAATTAAAATGCCTAGATCAGTAAACGCCGTTGCTTCAAAAGCACGTAGAAAAAAGATCATGAAAGAGACCAAAGGACAATTTGGTCGTAGAAAAAATGTTTGGACGGTTGCAAAAAATGCATACGAAAAAGGACAAGTTTATGCCTACCGCGACAGACGAGTTAATAAACGTAAATTCAGAGCATTATGGATTCAGAGAATCAATGCAGCTGCAAGATTATACGGTATGTCATATTCCGTATTTATTGGTAAACTTCATGCTAAAAACATCGAATTAAGCAGAAAAGTTCTTGCCGATTTAGCAGTAAATAATCCTGATGCTTTTAAAGCTATAGCAGAAGCAGTAAAATAGTTCTGCATAACAAAACAAAAAACTCCGTATTGGTAATCAGTACGGAGTTTTTTTATGAGATAAACTTATTATTTATACCAATGAAATTTAAAGGCTCATATTAAATCATAAGATATTTAGTCTAAGCCAAATTTTTTCATTCTCCGATCCAAAGCTTGCCAGGTTACATTTAATAAAGTAGCAGCCTTTGATTTATTATTTCCTGAACGAGCTAATGCCTTTTGTATTAAGTTTTTTTCATGATACTCCAAGTCAAGATTCTCAGAAGAAATTGACACTTTAGTATCCGTTGCATCAAAGTTTGTGGTGGGTTTGACCTTTGTTCCCGATAGCGATATATGCTCGGGTAATATTGTATCACCTTCACACAATATTGCAGCTCTTTCTATTATATTTTTAAGTTCCCTAATATTGCCGGGAAAGTCATAATCCATTAGCAAATCAATAACTGGAGCATCTATGTGCAAGATGTTTTTCTCCATTTGAAGATTATATTGTTTCAAATAATAATCAAATAACAAAGGAATATCTTCTTTCCT
>JASFZK010000300.1:0-20571 GCA_045267845.1 Bacteroidota bacterium
TCACTAATATTTAACCATCCATTTGAAATGGATGACTGGAAAGAAACATCTTGTTCCGAATGTCATAAAGAATTATTCTAAATGTTACTAATAAAACAAAATAGAAGTTTTGCTATGTTCTGATAATTAAGATAATTATTCTTATAAGAATTAACTATGAAAAGGTTTTGCCTTGTCAATATGGTGTTGTTTTTAAGCATTTTTCTTATTGCTCAGGAGAGTACTGCTATTTCACCAGAAAACAGCAAATGCTTTTATTGCCATGGCAAACCAACTTACACTTATTTTAATGAAGTTCAGGAGCGAGATATTACCAAAAGGATGAGTCCTTATTTTATTATCGATTCCAATTTATACAACGATCAAAATCATAAATCTTTCGAATGCACAGATTGTCATTCGTATGATTACAACAAGTTTCCGCATGATAATGAATTAAGAATGGATTTAATGCCTTCTTGTCTTGACTGTCATGAAGGTGATGATGCTACTGCCGATTATAATTTTGAAGAAATAAACAGGGAGTTTATCGAAAGTGTACATTCCACAAAACATAGCGACGAATTTACTTGTTGGATGTGTCATAATCCCCACTCCTATAAAATTAATGCACGCAACAATAGCAATATTAGAGAAACTATAGTTTACGACAACAACATATGTTTAAGCTGTCATGCTGATATCAATAAATATCAGCTGATTACACGTGATAAAAACCCAAATATTATTGATAAACATGATTGGCTTCCCAATCAAATATCACATTTTGCCCATGTAAGATGTATTGAGTGTCATACTCATGCCAGCAACAATATTCTTATTGCTCATCAAATACAAACCAAAGACAAAGCTGTACGAAAATGCGTTGAGTGTCATTCGCAAAATTCTATGCTAATGGCATCTTTATATAAATTTCAAGCAAAAGAAAAAAGAGATAAGTATGGTTTTTTTAATGCAGCAATACTAAGTGACTCATACATCATTGGTGCAAACAGAAACTATTATCTTAACATAACTAGCGCAGTAATATTTGGGATAATACTACTAATCATTATTGCTCATACTACTTTACGAATTTTACGGAAATGACGGAAAAAATATACCTGTATCCCATTTGGGTTAGATTGTGGCATTTGCTCAACGCATTGTTATTTATTGCGCTGATATTTACAGGGTTATGCTTGCAATATTCGAGTGCCGAATACACAATAATTCCTTTTAACTATGCCATATCAATCCATAATATATGTGGAATTATACTTTGTATTACATATGTTTTCTACCTATTTGCCAATCTATTTACATCAAATGGAAACTATTATCGATTTTATTTGGCTGGTATGTTAGGTCGTGTTTTAGAACAATTCAAGTATTACTCATATGGTATTTTTACGAAAAAAAATGCCCCGTTTCCGATATCTATTAATCAAAAATTTAATCCACTACAAAAACTCAGCTATGTAATTATTATGTATGGTATTATGCCAATAATAATAATTACAGGTATCAGTTTATTCTTTCCCGATATGCTACCTAACAAAATATTTGGCACCAGCGGAATTCATACTATCGACTTGTTACATATTATAACAGGATTTATTCTATCCATCTTCATGGTCGTTCATATTTATTTCTGTACCATTGGAAAAACTCCAATGGCTAACTTTAAAAGTATGATAAATGGATGGCACTAAAATGGTTACAGTTTACTTTAAGTTAAATCATGCATCAGTAATTAAATAAAATAGGATATGAAAGCTCGTAGCTTTTTTTTGTATGGCATGATAAAGTATTACACAATTGTAATCTTTCTTTTTTCGACTATTGGTTTAGTTGCACAATCAGATGAAGACTGCATGATGTGTCATGAAGACCCTGAGTTAATAGTTGAACGAGATGGGAATAGCATTTCAATGTTTGTTAATATTGACATTCTAATGAAATCAGTACATAAAGAAGTTAATTGTATTGAATGTCATGAAGATGTTGACACAGAAGAATACCTGCATTCTGATCTATTAAAAAAGCTAAAACCGGTAGACTGTGGTTTATGCCATGAGAAAACCAATATGCAGTACTATGCAGGAATTCACGGTCAGGCATTTAAACTAAACGAACCCTATGCCCCTGATTGCAAAGAGTGTCATGGGGCTCATGATATGCTTTCGCGATGGAATCCCAATTCGAAAACATATAAAATGAATATACCCTTCCTATGTGGAAACTGCCACAAAGAGGGGGCTCCGGTTGCAAGAATTTATGATATTGATGAGCATAATATTATCGAAAATTACAGTCAGGGTATTCATGGCAGAGGTCTTTATCAAAGCGGATTACTGGTTACAGCAACATGTAATGACTGTCATAACAGCCATTTAATTTTACCACATGAAAGCCCAAATTCGTCTGTCAATCCAAAACGGATTGCTCGTACTTGTATGAAGTGCCATGTTAGAATAGAGCAAACACACCGAAAAGTAATTAAAAGTGAATTATGGGAAACGGAACCAGGTGCAGTTCCTTCCTGTACTGATTGCCATCCACCTCATAAAGTTGAATATCAAAAAATAGAGGATATCATTCCAAACCAATTGTGCCTTAAATGCCACCTTAAAGATGAAACTAAAGGAGAATATTTAATTAATTCGGTCGGTGATACATTAGATTTCAACTTATCTCATCTTGCAAGCAGCGAACATTCGAAAATTGAGTGTGCCAAATGTCACACAGGTACGTCACACAATATAGATAGGCCATGTGAAACAGTTGACAAGGTTGACTGCTCCAATTGTCATATTGAGATTTCAGATATTTATTTTTCAAGCGGCCATGGGCAAAGCTATCTGCAGAAAAATGAAGATGCCCCTTATTGTACTGATTGCCATGGTACACATGAAACAAAATCAAGGTTCGACGACACCTCGCCAACTTACCGCGGCTCAATACCCACCCTTTGTGGCAGTTGCCATAAAAAGGGAGGAGATGCAAATAACATGACTGATCTAAAAGAAGTTGATGCATATTCCGATTATTCAAAAAGCATACATGGCAAAGGATTGACTGACAAAGGATTATTGGTAAGCGCCGTTTGTACCGATTGCCACACAACGCATCATGAATTAAAAGAAAATGATACTCTTTCCTCTGTACATCCCAAAAACGTAGCCCATACATGTGCAAAATGCCATAAAAAACTTTATGATGATTATATTGCCAGCGATCATTCCATCGAAAATAACATTGATGATAAAATTTACCCCACATGTGCCACATGTCATTCAGCTCATAAAATAAGTGAGATTGACAAGGACAAATTCATGACCGAAATTACTCATCAATGTGGATCTTGTCATAAAAAACTTTCGGAAACATACGAAGAAACTTATCATGGTAAAGCCTATTTGCTTGGTGATTTAGATGCAGCACGATGTTCTGACTGCCACGGTGCTCATAAAATACTAAATGTGGATAATCCAAATTCGATGGTTGGGTATAATAACATTGTCAACACATGTTCGCAGTGCCACGATAATATTACTCTGGAATTTACGGGGTACCTTACTCATGCAACACATAACGACAATCCAATTTTATTTTGGTCATTTTGGGGAATGACAACATTACTTTTGGTTGTTTTCGGATTTTTTGGTCTTCATACATTAATATGGCTCCCCCAATCTCTAAAACAACGAAAAAAGAATAAGCATACTATTCCATCTGGCAAAGTAAAATATTACAGAAGATTTAATAAACGACAAAGGGTTACACATATCATGGTTATCCTGAGCTTTATACTATTGGCTTTGACAGGAATGACATTGAAATTTGCCCACATGGACTGGGCCTCTTGGGTTGCTCATGTACTAGGCGGAGTGAAGTCGGCAGGTACTATACATCGATTTGCAGCTGTTATAACGTTTATCTATTTTGCTTTCCACCTCTCTACCCTATTTCAACTACGTGCCAAAGAAAAAATCAGTGTAAAAGAATTTCTATTTGGCGACAACTCGTTAATGTTTAGTAAACAAGATCTTAAAGATATGGGCGCTTCATTTCGTTGGTTTTTTGGGAAGGGCCCACGACCAGAATATGGACGTTGGACATATTGGGAAAAATTTGACTACATGGCTGTATTTTGGGGAGTAGCTGTAATTGGTCTTTCAGGCCTTATTTTGTGGTTCCCTGAGTTTTTCACACGATTTATTCCGGGATGGGCAATAAATGTAGCCCAAATAATTCATAGTGATGAGGCATTACTTGCCACAGGTTTCATATTCACAATTCACTTCTTTAATACACATCTCCGACCTGAATCATTCCCGATGGACACAGTTATTTTTACAGGATATGTTCCACTTGAAGAATACAAAAAAGATAGAGTACGTGAATATAATGAACTCGTTAAATCAGGAAAACTCGATAAAGTTGTTGTTGAAAAAGAAATTTCAAAATCATGGATTAGTACAGTTAAATTCTTTGGTTATATTTTCCTAACATTGGGAATAGCCATTGTTTTTCTAATAATTTATTCACTAATCGCAGGATTTTATTAAATATATCATATTTGGCCATTTTAGTATGATATATTGATATGATTATCTATGCAATAACTTAAATTTGGCAGTAAATGAAAAAATAATATTATTAAATTTATTACTAACTATAAAATGAAGACCATGTTTTTTAAAAGTATTTTAATTGCAAGCTTTCTTCTATTTCTTGGAGGAAATTATGTGACAGCTCAGGATTACGAGTATATCGGAGCTGCCAAATGTAAAATGTGCCACAACAAACCAGCTGTGGGTGCACAGTACAAAATCTGGGCTGACTCAAAGCATGCCAAAGCCATGGAATCGCTTGTTGGCGATGAAAAAAAAGATCCAAAATGCATTAAGTGCCACTCAACCGCAGGAGGTGTAGATGAATATCTAATCGCTACTTTAAAAATGAGCGAAGGTGTTTCTTGTGAATCTTGTCATGGACCAGGAAGTGGTTACAAATCAAAGGCAACTATGAAAAGCCGCGACAAATCAATTGCAAAAGGATTAATTCTTCCTGATGAAGAATTATGCCGACAATGTCATAACGAAGAAAGTCCTAATTTTAAAGGATTTGATTATAAAGAATATATGAAAAAAATTGCTCATCCAATTCCTGATGGGGATTAATCAATTTTTGTAAAATGAGAATGCCCTTTACAAGTTTGGTAAAGGGCATTTTTTATGTCTATTTTTTCTTGGATTTATTTTTTCTGGAATAGAAAATTGACAGACCAATTGATATAATAGCAAGAAACATTAATGCAATTATTCGGAATACAAGCTCAATTCGAGCAAGGTCTACAACAAATAAATATATAGTGGCAGCAATCATTGCACAAAGTGCCAGATATCTGTATTTAACATTATTAAGAACCATACTCAGAACAAAGAAAATAACTCCTGTTACTGTCCATGATAAGGTAATATATCGAGCCGGAATTAAAAAATAAAGGGTTACCAAAATCATTATAAAACCAATAATCAAATAAATATTTCTAAGCAAATCTGTTTTTATGGTTAGCCTATCCCTCTTCCAGTTTAGTATCCTAGCAGTTAGTAAAGCAACCAATGAAAATGAAATATTTATTCCGTCAGTTAAAGTTGATGTGCTCAGATAAAATATTAATAATGAGATATAAAGAAGTGTATTCATAACCACAATAAACCTACTACGAAACCAAATGGCCATGGAAACAACAAGTAAACTTTGGATTGCCAACATAAAATAGGCTCGTGGGAAATCGTAAATCCCATGCACTGCCAAGCTAAACGTAACAAAACCATATAAGGCATAAAATGCAGCAGTTATTTTCCAATGCGAATGTAGCTGTAGCAGCACAGAATAAAGTAGGCAAAATACAGAAACTGAACTTATTAAAACTATATAATCATCATTGAAAAAAGTGATTATATACAATAATAACAAAGATGAGAACCCTAATCCATTTAGTATCATTGAACCAATTATTGCACTTGTGCTGATTGATTCTAATTTGTTTAATAATGGAACCAAAGAGAATATTAATCCTATTACAAATAAATAAATAACCCCATAATTATGAGCTTCCATAGCCTGTAATGGGTTACCCATAATAGGGTTATTAAAAAACCAAAATAAATTAATAATATAAACAAGTATAATTGAAAAATTAAGTAGCCTTACCCAGCCAAAACGATATTGTATTATTACCGAAACCATGGCAACAACAGCCATCATTGGCATAGTAATATGTGGCGAATCGGCAACTATGGCGACAATACTTAAAAACACCAAAGCAACACCTGCAAGCAAACTAGATTTATGCTTTACAGAAATAAACAATTGAATGGCAACCACAGAAAGCAGTAAAATAAGTTCGAGTGGTTTAGCTAAAACCAACGGGCTATCATTAAAGAAATGAAGCCTAAGTGTAACATAAAAAAGTAGCAAATAGGCATTCAAATTAAATAATGATGCCATTTTTGGATAGTTATTTTTCAGAGTATATGCTAGCACAAAAATTCCGCCAACAGAAATAATTCCAAAAATGGAGGAAGCCAATTGATACCCTGAATTTTGAATATATTGTATCAAAAATACTAATCCGAAAAATAGTACAATATTTCCTAACCATGCTAATACCGATTCGCCAATAACTGATTCAATAACCGTTCCGTCAGAGAGGTTTCTAATTTCTCTAAAAGTTTCAGTTCTGGAATATTGATCGTTGGCATCATACTCCATGTTCAGTTCTGCTTCAAGCCTCAGCGTTCTTAACTCAAGCTCTTTAAGTCTGGTAATTATTTCATTGTTGGAAATTTCATCATAATTTATAGACATAAATCAAGTTTTAATTAGAATTATTAATAAACATGAAGCCATGCTTTTGCACTTATAAAACAACTAACTTGATAATTCATCCTTAATTTTTTTCCAAGGAGGCAACAACCACAGCAATATCGCCAATATAAAGAATGGCAAAATGAACCAAAGCACCGACAACCAAGCACTTGCGCCACCAATTAAATCAACTTTGTAACTTGTAAAACCATAAAAACTCTTGGAGAAAAGCTGACCGCCAATCACTACATTCCATCTCATATAAAAGATACCAACTAATACACAAATACTAATAATCCAATATATTATTTTTCTAATCTTTTTGCGTGGTGTTTTAAATTGTAATATGCCTAAAGTAACTACGGGAATGATTACACCAACTCCTATCTGCATAATAAAAAATGTGAAAAACAATTTACCATGGACCAGTATTTTAAGTATATCAAACGATTCATCTGCTTCATAAATTCTATGAATTTGGTCTAAACTTTCCAAAGTAAAATCTACAATTAATATATAAAATAAATATTTTGCAATTGTATCTAACGCATTCATATCTATTTTTTGCTTACGTAAATACGTAACACCCATATAAATAAACATCACTAGTGCAATCCCCGAAACCATTGCTGAGAAAATAAAAATTACTGGCATCATAACTGATGACCACCATGGGTTTGCTTTTATGGATCCGAAAATGAAGCCCACATAACCATGTAGTAAAAATGCTGATGGTATACCCACTACGGTAATAAAATATCCTATTTTTTCATCTGTTTTTCTCGACTCTGGCGAAGTATCGCTAACACCAATGGTAAGTACTTTATAGACAACCCTCATTATACCTTTTTTTTGTTGTGACCAGATGACCATGTCATATCTGTAATCAAACCAAATTTCGAGCAATAACACTACCATCAAATACCACAAATAAACAAATCCGAAAATTGCCATGGCAGATGTTAAATGTGGTGTTATTAGCATTTCGTAAAATCTATATGGTTGTCCTAGATGAGTAATCAAAGGCATTGTAGCAACCAACATAAAAGATAATGCTGTAAGTAATGAAATTTCGTAGGTAGGACGTAATGCCTTAATATCAAACACTCTATTTAAAGATGCAAGGATAAATGCACCTGCAACTAATCCTGTGATAAAGGGATACATTACAATGAGTAAATCCCAGTTAAGAGCTATTTCGTTAGGATAAATAAAGCCATCAACATTGGCCAATGCTTCGTGTAAAGATTCATATTTATTCATTAGTGTACCTCCTGACTTAATCCGTTATAATATAATTTTGATGCTGTATTTAATTGTGGCTTTAACACTGCACAATTGTGTTCCTTAACAAAGACAGATACTGCACTTTTTTTGTCATTTAAATCTCCATAGATACGTACGCCTGTGGGACACGACATCATGCATGCAGGATCCAAACCTTCCTTTAGGCGATGGTAGCATAGAGTGCATTTATCAACAACTCCTTTCTCAATATCAATATACCGACAGCCATAAGGGCAGGCCTGCACACAATATCCGCAACCAATACAATACGTTTTATCTACCAAAGCTATGCCCTCGGGAGACTCGAAGGATGCACCCACAGGGCAAACCTGTGTGCACGGTGATTTTGCACAATGGTTACACATTTTAGGCACAAAAAATGTTTTATAGATTTCCTCATCAGGTACGGGTTGTGTAAAACCATCAATCCCTCCATTTGGAGACGAAACAAATATCTCATCATCATTGGTAATGGTGTATTGCTCAACCCAATTTCGGAAGAAAAATGGTTCGTTAACTACATCGTTTTCAACCTTGCAAGCTCTGGCACAACTGGCACAACCGATGCATTTTTCAATATCAAAGGCAATACCATACCATACTCCTTTACCTTTGGGTTTTTTGGTGGCATAAACTACTTTTAATGGATTTAACAAGGAAACCAATACGATGCCTCCTGCAAACATGCTAGAATTCTTTATGAAATTGCGTCTTGATAAATTTTCTTTTTTTATAGCCATGGTTCATGTGGATTATGACAGTTTATACAATCTTCACCTTCGCTGTGTTCAACAGCATCTATTTGCTTAATTATTTTTTTCGGACTTGCAGCATTTATTGTATGGCATCGCATGCAAATATCATTGCCTTTGGGAATCTCCATATCTACATTGTCTTCATCTTCAACATGTAAATAACCCGGCCCATGACAAAGTTCACATTGAATTTTTAGATGCTCACCTTGTAATTTAAGCTCCGCAATAGAATCATGACACATGGCACAAGTTTCCATGTCAACATATTTGGGCTGTTTATCAGCAATTTCAATCAGGGCGTTCCCGCGATAGGCTCCATATTCCCTCCACGAATCGGGAGTTAATAAGTATTTAAGGCCTATCATCACACCGATAAGAACGGCAAAAACCAGCAATAATCGTTTTACTTGAAGTGGCATAATAACTTAATGTTTAATGATTAATTCGATTTAATTATTAGACTTAATATTAGATTACAATTAGAGTTTTGTGCTTACAAATAATTTTAAATTATATAATCTGTCTATGTTGGAACTGTTTTATTGTTCAAATCAAAATCACCCTTCTTATCCAAACTATCAATGTTAAATCCCTCGAATAGCATAGCAATTGCAATTTTTGAAATAAGAGTAAATAATAGTGCTCCAGACGAGAAAATCATAACAGCTGTTCGGATTTCAGTATCCGATGGAACATAGAAGAAATACTGCCCAAGCACATCCGGTGTAAAACCTGGAATGATTAATGTTATTCCCTTTTCAATGTACACACTGAAATAAATTAAAACAGCACCAATATTTAATGTTAGTAGATTTTTGCGAGTTGTCGGTATCAAAAACAATATAAATGCTGTAAAACCCATTGATATGGAAGCCCAACTATAAAATGCGATCTCTCTATTTCTTTCAACTCCCAGTAATAGATATTCCCAATAAACAATGTGTTCTGTATCGGAGTAAAACTCTTTAAATAATTCTGAAACAGTAAAAAACAAATAGATAAACATTGCATAAATCATTAGTTCGGCAATGGAAAAAAGTACTTTATCTTTAATTTCAAATTTTGTGGTTTTTCGTAGAACCTGAAATAGTAGAATTAGAATTGCCGGACCAGAACAAAATGCTGTAGCTAAAAATCTTGGGGCAAGTAATGCGCTGTTCCAAAAAGGACGAGCGGGTAACGCATTGTATAAAAATGCAGTAATTGTATGTATGGCGATGGCAGCAGGAATACTGAGCAATACCAATGGTAAAATGAACGATTTATTATATTTTTTCTTATAAAACTGTTTATATAACAGATGTGTAACAACAATTATATTTATAATAATGTAAATAAATAAGGCAAAAAAGTCCCATGAAAGTATTGATGATGGAAAGTTCATTGTTCCAACAAATGGAAGCATATGCCAAAAACGAAGTGGCTCACCAATATCTACCACAATAAAACTTATGCACATGATAACTGCACAAATGGCTAATATCTCCCCAAAAATTACAATTTCTCTTATTTGTTTCCAGTTATAAATGTATGCAGGAATTACAAGCATAACGGCTGCAGCTGCAACACCAACTAAAAAAGTAAAATTCCCAATGTAGAAACCCCACGAAACCGGATCCCTCATATTTGTTACTATCAAGCCTTCCTGCAATTGATTATAATATCCCAACGCACCCCATATAATTAGTACAACAAGAAAAAATATTGATGAGTAATATATTCTTCCTCCTTTTGTAACAATCCTCGCACATCCCAATAAAAATCTCAAAAAATTCATAATTAAATATTTTTATACATCAAATGATTATATAATACAATATCATACTCCAAAGAAGTAGTAAAATTTAGGTTGAGTATTAAGCTCCTCTTTAAAAACAAGTACTCTTTTATTTTCTAGTATATATCTAATTTCGCTATTCGGATCTAATAGGTTTCCAAACTTTCTTGCTCCGGTTGGACACACTTCAACACACGAAGGATATTTACCATCCCTAACTCGTTGAATACAAAACGTACATTTTTCAACAACACCTTTCGAGCGTGGTCTGTTACCCAGATAGTGAGTGATGGGATTGATTTCATCATCAGGTATATTTGGTTCACCCCAATTAAAATGCCTTGCTCCATACGGACAAGCAGCCATGCAATATCTACAACCAATGCACCAGTTATAATCAACAACAACAATTCCATCCTCATCCTGCCATGTTGCTTTTGTGGGACAAACTGTTGTACACTGTGGGTTTCGGCATTGCTGACAAGAAACTGGCATGTAAAAACGGCCCTCTTCTGGGACTTCTTCAGGATTATAATGAACATCAGCATGTGCAACATCAACTCCTTTTTGATTTTCCATTTGAAGCACTTGTATCCAATGTACTTGAGGTTCTCGAGATTGGTTATTTTCTTCAACACAGGCATAAACACATTTTCGGCATCCAATACAGCGAGATAAATCAAGACCATAGCCAAACAAAACACCTTCAACTGCAGGTTTATCAGAAACTATAAACTTCTTACCATACTTACTAGAATATTTCTTCTCAAGATTTTTTACAATTTCATTCTTTTCAGCTTTTGACAGTGTCCTGAAATTTTGTTGAAAAAATTCAGCTAATTCTTCCGAACTACAGCTTGCCAATGCAGCAGTTCCCATTGCCAAAACAGGCAGCTTCTTTAAAAAATCTCTTCTTGAATTACTATTTTCTTCTTTCTCCATTATCTTCAAAATTGTTGTCAATATGTAAAAATCAAACCTTTATATTTCTTTGTGCAACAGGAGGTGGTTTAGGTTTTATTTTTGTGGCAGGAGATAACTTATCAACTTTAAGAATATCATTTGCCTCACTCATTGATATGGTATAAAATTTCATCTCAGAATTCTTCTTTGATTGTTTGATTCTGAATACTGAAAGAGCAGTAATCGATACAATCGCTAATGGAATCCTTTTTAAAAAATCTCTTCTCTGTTTATTATTATTCTGCATCTTTATCATACTTTTAATACGAATTAATAAATATTCTTGTGGCGGATGGGTGGTGGCATTGGCCTGATTGGTTTAAACTTTGGCGAATGAGGATTATGACAATGCACACAAAGTAAATATTCCTTTTTACCATTCCATTCTCCCGTGCGCTTTCCATGTACCCCTACTTTCCAATCCCGTAACTTATCTCCATGGCATTGCCCACATAGTTTATACGACTGTTTAAAATCAAGCTGCTTACCACTTGCAAATTTTAATGAGTCTCTATTATATATATCATGACAGTCGAGGCACCACCTGTTTTCACTATCATGATTAAATAATTCAGAAATCTCTTCGTGCATATCCTCCAAAATTCTTTTTTGTGAATTTGTTTCCCATTCAGAATCATGACAATCCGAACAAGGAAAAATATCATCACTAAAAGGTGGTGATGAAACAGCTATTTCCATGTTTTGAGAATTATTATTTTGAGGGATTTCGATGGTAGTTATTTCCAGCACAAGAGAATCTCTATCGCTACATCCATAAAATGAAGTTAGGGTCATTAAAAAAGAAACAAAAATTACCATCAATGGTTTGTTGTTACAATGTTCCATCATTATATTATTTTATTAGCAAATGTTGAAAAGTAAAATTTATATACTACCGTAATCTTTGTTCCAGTGCCTATAAATTTTAGGGTAATTATATTCAAAAACCCTTATTAATATACTGTAAGATTTCAGGTTTCCCTGAATAACAAAATGCTTAAATTTGGATTGATTTTATTAGCATAATAAACTAAAAACTTATCTTTTTTAAAGTCTTAATGTATTCGCATATCATCAATAATAGTATAATCACAAAAAGCGCAACATGTGTTGTAAGCCACTATTTATCTAGGTGTTACGCCGTATTATATCTATATTCTTTTAGTAAATATGTGCTAAAAATATCTTTTTAAGCTATTGTATCAAGATATATATATATGAAATATATCATGAAACAAACAGTTTATATTTAGTCTAAATAGCGTGATTGATATGGCTCAGAATTATGTTGATACGTATCATTTTTTTCGAAATGTATATCATTGTTATCATGTTCAATGTCATCAATTCAAGTAACAATTCTATTAAAAAACCTTTATTATTGAATCCTACTAATTAGATTGAATTAATAGCTTTATGAAACTAAACATGAAAGTCCGTTATGGGTTAAGAACTATGATAGAAATTAGCACCCATGAATCTTCATCTGGTATTCTTCAAAAAGAAATTTCGGCAACTCAGGAAATTCCGATAAAGTTTCTTGATTCAATAATTTCAAGTTTAAGAAATTCTGGATTAATAATAAATTATTCGGGTAAAAGGAGTGGATATGTACTGGCAAAACATCCGACTAAAATATCAGTTTATGATGTATATAGAGCATTTGAGCCAGAGTTAGCTTTAGTAGATTGCTCAGAACGTGGAAACATATGTAACCTTATTGATAGTTGCTATGCCAAAGATTATTGGCTTGAGCTGAATAACGAAATCATAAACAAGATGAAATCTTCCAATCTTGATCTATTAGTTAAAAGAAAAAAATATCCATTAAATACAAACTAAAATTACTATTATTATGAAAATTACTAATTTACTGCTAGCGATGTTTATTTTCGCCCTTATTTCTTCAAGTTGCAAGAAAAAAGATGATCCTATTGATCCAGGAGTGGAGGACTATGACAAAGCCGTTATTTCAACTGGTGGTATTATGTACGACAAGTTTTGGAGCACGGAATCTGGTTTTGATCAAAATGACCCTAATATGAACACATTTAATGATCATAGTAACTTTTTCCGTTGCAAACAATGTCATGGTTGGGATGGATTAGGTAATAAAGGAGCATATATTAACAGGGCACCCAGTGACACTCGCCCAAATGTTTCTTCATTAGACCTTTTTCAGTTGGGAAAAACGAAAAGCCCGCAGGAATTATTTGATGCTATGACAGCAACCACTGACAGAAGAGATATTTCATATGATTTATCAACTTACAATCCTGAAACAAATAAGACTGAAGGTGACAAAATGCCAAACCTCAATCAGCTTTTAACAGATGCTCAAATTTGGGATCTTGTTAAATTTATGAAAGAAGGCATGTTTGATGTAACCGAATTATATGATGCCACTTATGAAGGATCATATCCAACAGGCTCGATGACTATCTCAAATGTTGGCCTCAATGGAAATGCTGAAACTGGCAACGATTTTTATACTGAAAATTGTATGGGATGCCACGGTTCTGATGGTACAACATTAGAGATGGAAGGCAAGACCTTAGGTAAATTTGTTCGTTCAAAAGCTAATGAAGTACAACATAAAGTTAAGTATGGTCAGCTTGGTTCACCAATGACCGGTGAATTTGACATAACACTCACACAAATGAGGGACCTTTACAAAGCTTGTTCTGATACAGAGGCTTTCCCGGATGAGGCTCCGATAATAGCTGATATATCAATAGGTGGTATTATGTACGACAAGTTTTGGAGTGTTGAATCTGGTTTTGATCAAGGTAACACACATATGACCACATTTAATGCATCAAGTAACTTTTTCCGTTGTAAACAATGCCATGGCTGGGATGGATTAGGTTCTAACGGAGCATATATTAGCAGGGCTCCCAGTACAACTCGTCCAAATGTTTCCTCATTAAATCTTTACGAGTTGGCTCAAACAAAAACCGCACAAGAATTATTTGATGGCATGAAGGAAACTGCCAACAGAAGAGATATTTCATATGATTTGTCAAGCTATGATCCTGAAACAAATGCAACAGAAGGTGATAAAATGCCAAACCTAAACCAATTTTTGAGTGATGATCAAATTTGGGATATGATCAAATTTATGAAAGAAGGCATGTTTGATGTAAGTCAACTTTATGATGCTACATATGAAGGTACATATCCAACTGGTTCAGCTACTTTTAATAATGTAGGTCTAAATGGAGATGCAGCAAACGGAAATACCTACTACACTTCAAATTGTGCTGGATGCCATGGAGGTGATGGCACTACGTTAGAGATGGAAGGCAAGACTTTAGGTGAATTCGTTAGATCGAAACCTAATGAAGTACAACACAAGGTTCATTATGGGCAACTTGGTTCAACAATGATCGGCAAATTTGATATCACACTTGAGCAAATGAGAGATCTTTATAAAGCTAATGCAGATGAAACAGCATTTCCCTAATTAATTGAATTAACTTATACATGAAAGCAGCCATTAAAAAAATGACTGCTTTTTTTTGCTATATGCATCATTCAAAATCATGTTCCAAATCATCAAACCATAAACACATCTTTAAAAAAAACCTTATATTTGGGAACTCTATTTTGGTAGAAGTATATGCTCTATTCTTTGCAGAATTATTTCCTTTTCAATCATAAGGAGCAATTAGCATCGTAACTTGTGAATCAGAATACCCATAAAAAATGTATTCAGACAACACAATTAATTGATGTAAAAGTTTTAAGTGGTTTTGATAAAAATAGCATTCCGGGCAACATAAATCATAATTAAGAATACAGTATCCGAGTTGTGACAATTCGGGTAAGGAAAAAAACTGGTTAAAAAAGAGAGGTAACAAAATAAATATTTGTGAATAATACTAAAGAAAAAAATCTGATTTTAAAAAATGGGGCCAATATTGCCGTTATAGGTGGTGGTCCTTCGGGTAGTTTCTTTTCATATTTCGCAATTGATTATGCTAGTAAGCACAATCTGGATATTAGTATTGATATAATTGAATCAAAGGAATTTAGCTGCGCAGGAATTTCTGGATGCAATCAATGTGGAGGTGTTGTTTCCGAGTCATTAATACAAATGCTCTCGGCAGATGGTATTGAGTTACCACCCAAAGTTATCAGGAAGGGGATCGAAACATACACGCTGCACCTTGAGCAAGGGAGCACAATAATAGAAGCCCCCATTGATGAGCAAAAAATTGCTACCATGTTCAGAGGACTTGGCCCAAAGGGAAGCAAGCCCTACGGCCAGAAAAGCTTTGACGATTACCTGTTAGAATTATGTACCTTGAAAGGTGTGAATATTATTCTTGACAGGGTTACTCAAATGGAAAGAAAAGAGAATACTATCCTCATTAAAACAAGAAATAATTTTGAAAAAGAGTATGACCTAGTGGTTGGGGCAACCGGACTTAGCACAAAGTCATTCGATTTATTTCATAAGCTTTGCCCCTCGTATATATTCCCTCAAACAACACGTGCATACATATCGGAGATTAGCCTCGATGAAGAACTCATTAATGAGTATTTTGGAAATTCAATGCATGTTTTTCTTCTAAACATCCCTAACATTAAGTTTGGAGCACTAATACCAAAGGCAAAATATGTAACACTAGTCCTATTAGGTATTGATATAAACAAAGAAATTGCAGAAAAATTTATGTCTTCTGAGCCAGTTAAAAAGTGTTTTCCAGAAAATTTTAACCTAAGCAATGTCGTACCCTGCCAATGCTATCCTCTAATTAATATTAAAGGTGCGAAATCAGCTTATTCTGATCGTGTGGTTATCATTGGCGATTCTGCCACATCAAAACTTTACAAAAATGGAATTGGCGCTGCATATATTACTGGCAAAGCTGCAGCAAAAACGGCTATTATTCATGGTATTTCTGAAAAGAAATTCAAAAAATACTATGAGCCCATATGTATAAACCTAAAACGTGATAACAATATTGGCAAATTTATTTTTAAGATTACAACAATCATTCAAAAAACCGCTGTATTAAAAAGAGCCGTGCTAAATATGGTTATTACTGAACAACGCAAGGAAAAAAAGGACAGGAATATGAGTTCAATTTTATGGGATACATTTACCGGTAGTGCTTCATATAAAGATATTTTTGTAAGGTTTTTCCATCCCAGAGTTATGCTTCCAATGACGTGGAATACAATACTTGCTATTATTAATAAAATAAAATAGTAAGAAATTTGAAATATTTTTATTCAGGATTCCATGAGTTAAATTTTCTTAACTTTGTAAGATTGTTTTGCTATCACCAAATAAAAACAGTAGAAAATAATGACGAATCAAGTCAGGGTTAAAAAGGATATTAATATATCAAAACAACCACCTGCAAGGAGTAGAAATATTTTTACTGATATCAAGTATTTTCTCATTAACAACCCACCTGATAACACTCTTATTGAATTTAAAAACGAGAATGAGAAACATATTTATTGTGAAAGCATTCTTCAGCGTACAGGTATTGTTGTTGATAATTACAGAATGCTCAACATACATAAAATCGGAGTTGAAACCCCATCAAGTTATTTATTTGATGAACTTCTAAAGTGGAATGGCGACTCTACCTGCTGGCCTAATCACATTGCCAAAGTAAACCTTGAAAATAACAAACTTGATAATATCCAAATTTTCCTTTTTGGTCGGTCTAAATATTTATTTGGCTTGAAAAATGGATTTTTTGGATTAAGACTACTGCATTTATTTGACTTGAAAGCCATCAAAATTCAAAAATTACCTGACCCGGTAGATTTTGATAACGCCAGATACCTATTATACGAATGTAAAGGCGGATATCCCATTGGGGTTTTTTTAATGTATGTTCGAACATCAATCCCCGAAAGAGGTGAAACAGAAATGTCGCAACTATTTTTTATGGTTAGTTTTGATTTTTACGGACGACAAATGAAGACGAAGATACAGTTTATTAGCCGTATATGGGAAGCCATTCATAATAGGGTTACCGCAAATATGTTGGCAAGATTCAAAATGCTTTCAGAATGGCGTTTTGATAAATTTACACGTGGTAATTGAAGGATTTATCCAATAATAAACCAATCAGTACAAACAAATACTCCATAATTCTTTGATTTGTAATACATGAAAACAGCCGGCAGATATTAATGGTCGACTTTATTACCGATCCTTAATTAATAGCCTGAGTTACTAAAACTTCATGCTAAAAGCTAACCCTGAATACTCACCTGTGTATGGAACAAGTGAAACATTACTGTTCCTTGTGATTTTATGAAAATGTGGAATTAAAATTCCAACTGCTGCACCAACAACTGTCCCTACAGCTATATCCGTTGGAAAATGCTTCAATCCCCTATATCTGTGATAACCAACAAAAGTAGGCGGAATCAATGCAGCGGCATACAAAAGCCATTTTTTTGCTCCTAATTCAGGATGATAATCACTGATAACTTTTGCCATAAAAAATGAAGCTGTGGCCGTCAATGTTGTATGCCCACTGAAAAATGAATCAGTAGTACCATTTCCCAATTTATCTTCCAAAGGTATTTCAGGATAGTATACAAATGGTCTTACTCGTTCTGTAATCATGGGTCCTGTGTATGCATACATATTGGAACCTGTAAATTGTGTTTCAACATATAATAAGATTATGTCGTACCAGTCTTTTCGAATTTTCTTATCAAGAAACAATAAGGAAGGAAGGAAAATAGAAATATTCATTCCCCAATCAGAGGCAGCAAGAGCTTTCTCGCGAGATGAATAGGAATAGTTTTGCTCAAGTGCACGTCTGTCAAAAGCCCACACATCATTTTTATTTAATGAATTAATTTGATTCGCGTCAAGATTAGGTTTACGCCTTATCACACCAAATCCATAATAGTTGGCAGCAATTAATCCAATAGTAACAGGAATTTCAATTTTGTAATTAAGGTTATAAACCTTTACATGCTCAGGTTTTTTGTTCTGTGCATCTGCATTAAACAAGATAGAGCATGAAATAAGAAATATTATTATTTTTTTCACAAATTAAATATTGAATTTATCGTGAGACAAGAATAATTTATGAGCCTCATCCAGTTTTGGTAGCATGGTTTCTTTTTTCTTCTGAAAATGTTGCATTCTCCTTAGTATTTTGTCAAGCATTTTTACTGCTTTGTTTATGTAAACTCCTTTATTTAACATCACACATTCAGCACGTTGCGACATTGCAGCATCTGTTATTTCGGCACGTGATGGAACACCCTTTTTAGCCAGGTTTTCTAACACCTGGGTTGCCCAAACATCAGGAATATGTGCTGCTTCACAAATCCTAAGTATCTCTTCCTGTATGCTAGCAAAGTTTTTCCAACCAGTTTCAATGGCCAAATCACCACGAGCAATCATTACTCCAATGGGGAAAGTTTGCATTGCTTTTAATAGTATGTGTGGTAAATTCTTAAAGCCTTTTTGGGTTTCTATTTTTAGTATGATACCAATTGTAGTTTCATATTTGCTTAACTCATCCATTAGTTGCTGTACATCATTTTCATCATTTACAAATGATAAATTCACAGTATCGGCATTAACCGCAACAAACTCAAGGTCCTTTTTATCCTTTTCCGTTAAACCACTTACTTTTAAATTACTGTTTGGTAAGTTAATCCCTTTGTCAGGTTTTAGTTTGCTACCAGTATCTTTTGCATATGTTATTTTTATGAATAATTCATCTTCATTAACATCCTCTATGATTCCTTCAATTTTACCATCATCAAAAAATATTGGTTCGCCAATTTTAACATCTTTAAATATTTTTGGGAGAGTACATGAAATGTGAGCATGTTTGAAGAGATTCCCGTTTTCATCATATCGGGCTGGTTCACCAGGCCTAGGGTCTTTGTGAAGAATCAAATAATCATCTGTTTTAAGACTAATGTATTGAGCCAAAGGAAGCAGTGTGCCCACCTTGTGAATTAACTTCTCTGTATCTTCAGCATTGAATAATCTTATTTCAGTTCCTGAAGAAACGTAAGCAGATCTCGAACAATATCCCCATCTACCGCCATCCTTTTTGCCACCAATAATAATTTTGATGTTTTTACCACGAGTATCTGTCAAGTGAATACTGTCACCTCTTTTAATATTTTTAAACCATTCTTCGCCCACAGGAATATGTTCATGCGTTTCATCATCAGGAGCGGGGAAATCCTGTGGGGCAATCCATATTTTAGCCGGATTAACAATATTACCACTTACATCTTTCTCCGGCTTTATGTGAATTATTTCGGGTCCGGGCTGCATAGATCCAGTTCTGAGTTTTGGTCCACCCAGATCCATCATTATCTTACAGTTCTTTGAAAGTTTATCATTTGACAAATGGATATTCTCAATCATTTTTTGCCATGTGGTAGGATCATCATGGGCGCAGTTAATTCGGGCACTATTCATGCCAAGGTTCATTAAATGATTGACGAATAAATAATCATCGCCGGCTGAACCAGGAAGGGTAACCATAATCCTTGTTCGTCTCTTTTTTGATTTGTATCCAAACAGAAGTTTAGTATTTCGATTTAATATTTTTTTACTCTTTTTTATTGAAATAATTCCTTTTCTTTTTTCTCTTACCGGATTGCCAAGCAAATGATTAAGAATAGAACTTAGCGTGTAAAGACTTTTCATTACATGGGATTCCACATTCGACAGACTGGGTAATCCAAGGTCTCTTAACTGATCTTGCAGTTGATCAACATCAAAACTTCTGAGGCCTAGATAATGCACTAGGTTTAAAGCACTTTTGCGATAAACAGGATGGACATTTTCAATTTCTTCAGCAAAGGTATTTTCCAGTTCCCTGATTTTGTCAATTATCTCCTGAACTTGCTTATTAATGGCAGTTAATTTCTCAGTTTTCGTTACCATAGTTTTTTAATGCT
>JASFZK010000301.1:0-11261 GCA_045267845.1 Bacteroidota bacterium
GCCGATTCACCATCAATAGCATGTATCTCATCGCCAGCTTTCAAACCTATCAACTGAGCAGGGAAATTTTCGTATGGTTCAGAAATAATAACATATTCACCTTGCTTTTGAATAAGCGACCCAATGCCTCCATACTCACCTTTTGTCATTAGCTCAAAATCCTCACGTCGCGACTCTGGCACATAAACTGTATAAGGATCAAGTTTTTCAAGCATGGCATCAATTGCGGTTGTGCTCAATTCGCCGGGTTTAATATCATCAGCATAATTAAGGTTTAACTGCCTCAATATATCTGCATAAATTTCAAGACTCTTTGATAATTCAAAGTTATTTTGATCCTGTGCCTCTAGTTTGTTAAAACTAAAAGTAGCAATTAAAACAACTATTATTGATATATATATTCTATTTGTCATACGAGTTTTATTTATGGTACAGGGTCGTGTCCGCTCCCTCCCCATGGATTACACGAAGCAATTCGTTTTATGGAAAGCCAGCCACCTTTACCAGGCCCATGCTTTACAATGGCTTCAATACTATAGCTTGAACATGTTTGAGTGTATCTGCACGACCTTCCTAAAAATGGAGATAGTGTATATTGGTAAATTCGTATCAGAAAAATAAAAAATTTACCTATTATTTTGTTCATTCTTTTCAATTAAGCTGTGCAAAATTAAAATTAATTTTCGTTCTATCTCCGAATAAGGAACAATTGTTTTGGCAGTGTACACAATACTTACCAGCAACTGGTTATTAGGTTTATCACTAAAATAATCCCAAATAATATGTTTATTTGTACGATATGCTTCCCTTATTAAACGTTTTACACGGTTTCTATCAACAGCCAATTTAAGATTTCTTTTTGATGCCGAAATCAGAATTTGAACAGGAGGACCATCATTACTTTTAACCATCACAAACGTTGTACGGAAAGGATATGAGAAGAATGAAGCCCCAGCCCTAAATAGCTCACCAATAAGTAGTTTGCTATTTAAACGTTCTATTTTATTAAAAGTATTTCTCAAAATAATAATTATTATATTGCTAATGAAACGAATAACTAAATGTTGTAGTTACCCCATAATCATTTGTAGAAGCATCAGCAGAAAGTGGTTTATTGTCTGCATTGTAATAAAAATTTATACCTATATGAAAATCGTTAATCACCTCAACCTTAGCATCTAACGAATAGTTAACCCTCCACCTACCTGTAGTTGTAAAGCTTGGGTATGCATTAATGAATGAGCTAATATTAATTTCAGGACTTGTATATTTAAAATAATGATAATTAACTCCCAATAAGCCTTCAATACTATTTGTAGGATCTTCAATTCCATTTGCCCATTCACGGTTACCACTAAAACCAGCGGCTAAAAATAAGCGGTTATGATAATTTTGCACCAGATAATTATTTATTGATAGTCCGGCAAGAAGTCGTAAATCAAGACCCAGCTCACTATTTGAACTGGCTTCTGTATTAAAACCTATGTACCATTTATTAACTAACACTCTTTTAAAATCAAGAGTAATATCCGATTTATTGGATGTAATAGTATCCTGTTGAATAGTAGTATTTTCATTAAAATTTAATATTGTATATGATTTTCGATTCCGATAATTTAAATTTCCAGAAGAAGTTAAACTTGCAATACCACTACCTTTTGAGTAATTAAAACCCAAACTAAAAACCCCACTTGTTCGAAGCCAAAAATTCTTTTTGATGGGATACATTTCTACTATATTTTCGATGGGGATAAGTTCATTACCGTTAAGAAAATTAATTCTAACCTTTCGGTTTACCAATGAGGTATCAAACGATCCATAATATTGCATTCCGCTTTTAACAGTTATCTGAAAGTTTTTATTCGATGAAAATGTATTCACCTTATCAAGTTCGAACTTAATAGTTCCCATTCCATCCATTTTAAATGTTATTATACCATTATCAAGTTTTTTAATTTCACCAAGCAGCACATTACCATTAACATGGACTATCGTATCTGTCTTTTGCGCGGTAGACATTAGACCAAACAAACTAAAAATAGTAAAAATTAATATTTTGGGATAATGGTTAAACATATAAAAAATAATTATGTGCAAAAATAAAAAATATTACCGCAAACGTTTTAAATAATATCAATAGTATTATTAAATAAATTATTTACCATTTATAGGACGACACCTTCATAATATACAACTTAATATTAATTTTAGTATTACTTTCGAAGCCATAAAAATACAATGAAATGAATAAAAAACCACAATTAAACTTTTGGCAAATATGGAACATGAGTTTTGGGTTCCTTGGTATTCAATTTGGATTTGCCTTGCAAGGCGGATTTATGTCGCGTATATTTCAAACCTTAGGGGCTGACGAACACTCAATTCCGCTTTTATGGATTGCTGCCCCACTCACAGGATTATTGGTTCAACCAATAATTGGATATATGAGTGATAGAACATGGAGTGTAAAATGGGGCAGAAGACGTCCGTATTTTTTAGTTGGTGCAGTACTAAGTTCGATTGCACTATTTTTTGTACCCCACTCACCTGCCCTTTGGGTTGCTGCTGGCTTTTTATGGATATTAGATGCATCTATTAATATTTCCATGGAACCATTTAGGGCTCTTGTTGCAGATAAACTACCGGAAAACCAACGATCATATGGCTTTGTAGTTCAAACACTTATCATAGGAATTGGAACATGGATTGCCAGTAATTTACCTTGGTTTATTTCAACCTTAGGTGTGAGCAACTCTGCTCCTGCAGGCGTAATCCCAATGACTGTTAAGGTTGCGTTTTCCATTGGCGCATTCGTATTTTTGGCAAGTGTACTATTTACCGTGTTCTCAACAACCGAATATCCTCCTGAAGATATAGATGAATTTGAAAAAGAGAAGCAACGGAAAAATCAATTCATACCTGATATAATTAACAATATAGGCAATATGCCAACTACAATGAAAAAACTTGGAGTAGTCCAGTTTTTTAGTTGGTTTGCATTTTTCACAATGTGGAGCATGGCAAACCCGGCATTAACCTCGCATGTTTTTGAAACGCCGGTTCCCATTGCCAGTAATTATGACATGAATAATGAAGCACAGTTAGCCGACTTTAACACGGCAAATACAGCTTTTCAGGAATCTTCTAATTCAGTTGGTTCCTTCATGGGGATTTATGGTTTATCCTCCATGGCTTTTGCATTGGTATTGGTTTTTTATACATCAAAAAAAAGAATTAACAGAAAGTATATTCACTTATCATCATTAATTTTAGGAGGGATAGGATTTTTAATAATGAATTATATTCCCGATCCGAAATATCTTATAATCTCGTTTATCTTAATAGGATTTGCTTGGGGAAGTATTCTGTCCATGCCATATGCAATGCTATCAAGTTCTGTGGATGAGAAAAAAATGGGTGTCTTCATGGGCATATTTAATATGTTTATTGTTATCCCGCAAATAATTGCAGCCATTGGAGGCATTACTTTTATTTCAGGTTTAATTGGTCCTGACCCAATAAATGCCATGACAATTGCTGGCGCTAGTTTGGTAATCGCTGGATTAAGTAACTTGCTCATAACAAATAAAGATGCCATATCCTAAACTGTTAATTGACAAAAATAAAACAACTTACAACTAACACAGTATCAAACTATTAATCAAGCTATTACAATGACCAAAAATGCTTTTGAAGCCGTAATATTTGACTTAGACGGCGTTATTACTAAAACAGCAACAACCCATAGCAGAGCATGGAAAAAGATGTTTGATGATTATCTGATAAATCGCAGTAAAAAGCTCAATGAGCAATATATTGAATTTACACCAGATGATTATCTCACTTTCGTAGATGGTAAACCACGATATGAAGGTGTAAAATCATTTCTTGATTCTAGAAATATAGAATTGCCTTTTGGGACTCCCGATGATAGTACTGAGCTGCAAACAGTTTGTGGTTTAGGAAATCGTAAGAACGAAGCTTTTAACGATGTTCTTAAAAAAGAGGGCGTTGAGGTTTATCCATCAACAGTAAGGCTTTTGGAACAACTTAAGAAAGATAATATCAGAATTGGCGTAGCCTCATCAAGTAAAAATGCCAAATCAGTACTCGAAGCTGCTGGCTTAATGCACTTTATTGAAACGAGGGTTGATGGTGTAGTTTCTGCAGATACAGGCTTAAAAGGCAAACCTGCTCCTGATATTTTTTTAACAGCCGCCAAAAACCTGGGTGTTGACATAAATAAATCTATTGTTATTGAAGATGCTGTTTCGGGTGTACAAGCTGGGAAGAATGGTAATTTTGGCCTTGTTTTAGGATTAGCTCGTGAAGATAATAATGAAGCGTTAAAAGCTGTTGGTGCAGATATTGTGATTAATGATTTGGAAGAAATTACTTTAGACGAAATCAATAATTGGTTCATATCTGGTATTGAAAATGATAATTGGAAATTAACCTACAATGATTATCAACCATCCAAAGAAAAATCGCGAGAAGCATTACTTACTGTTGGAAACGGTTATTTTGGTACACGTGGCGCAATGGAAGAAAATGCGGCTGGCGACAACAATTATCCTGGCACATATATTGCGGGATTGTACAATCGTCTCATAACTCAAATTGGCGACAAGGATATAGAAAATGAAGATTTTGTAGTTGCACCAAATTGGTTGGCCTTAAGTTTTAAAATTGATGATGAGCCTTGGTTTAATGCTAACACTCACAAAATCGAATCTATTTCACGCACCCTGAATTTTAGAAATGGATTGCTAACTCGTAGCATGATTGTTATTGACGACCAAGGACATAAAACTCTTATGGAATCGTCTAGAATTGCCAGTATGGCAAATAAACATCAGGCAGCCATTAAATATAGTATAACTCCCCTCAACTATTCGGGGCAGATTAGTTTTTCTAGTCAGCTTGACGGAACAGTTAAAAACGAAGGAGTAAACCGCTACAAACAACTAAATTCGCAACACTTAAACCCAGTTGAACAAGGTGGTAATGACAATATCACATGGCTTAAAGTGTGCACGACACAATCGAATATTGAAGTATTTGAAGCCTCAAAGCTTAGGTTAATTTCAAACAACATAAGTATAGATAATAAATATGGTGTAAGTACCGATGAGGGGATCGTTTACACATATATCGACTACCAAGCCAAAGTAAATCAAACAATTACTCTTGAAAAATTGGTAACAATTTATGACACCAATAATGATGGTGAAAATATTAAACAAAAATCATTGAATGAACTCAATTCAATGCAATCATTTGATACTATACTTTCAGAAAGCGAAAAAGCTTGGGATAGCATTTGGAGTAAAGCAGACATAAAACTAAGTGGTGATAGAGCAGCGCAAAAAATGTTGCGATTACATATTTATCATCTAATGGTGAGTGCTTCACCACATAACAAATCAATTGATGCTGGAATTACTGCCCGAGGATTGCATGGAGAAGCTTACCGAGGTCACATTTTTTGGGATGAGCTTTTCATATTACCATTTTATGATATCCACTTCCCCGAAACGGCCAAGTCGATGTTAATGTATCGGTACAGACGACTTGAAAAAGCTCGTGAGTATGCCGAAGAATACGGCTACAGGGGAGCGATGTTCCCTTGGCAAAGTGGCAGTGACGGGCGCGAAGAAACCCAAATCATGCACCTAAACCCCATATCAGGCAAATGGGGTGATGACTACAGCTCACTACAGCGTCATGTGTCGTTGGCAATAGCATATAATATTTGGCAATATTTTAACATCACAAATGATGTAAAATTTATTGAAGAATATGGTGCAGAAATGTTTTTAGAGATATGCCGTTTTTGGGAAAGCAAAACTAATTTCAATCCAAAAATTGGTCGTTACAGTATTGATAAGGTAATGGGACCTGATGAGTTTCATGAAAGTTACCCAGATGCAACGGATGGAGGAATAAGTGATAATGCCTATACAAATATAATGACAGTTTGGATACTTAGCAAAGCTCCAAAAATATTAGACACAATGAGTAGTGCTACCAGAAATAGTCTGGTTAGTAAAATTGATTTTCAGGATAGTGAACTAGAACACTGGACTGAAATCCAGAAAAAGATAAACTTAGTCATAAACAAAGAGGGAATTATTGCTCAATATGATGGTTACTTTGAGCTTAAAGAACTCGATTGGGATTATTACAAAAATAAATATAGTGATATTCATCGTATGGATCGCTTGCTTAAAGCAGAAGGAAAATCAGCCGATGACTACAAGGTAGCAAAGCAGGCTGACATGCTAATGACCTTCTACAATCTTGATAATGAAGAGGTAACCGAAATACTTAATAACCTCAATTACAAATTACCTAACGACTATTTGGAGAAAAACCTAAATTTTTATCTAAAAAGAACATCACATGGTTCTACTTTAAGTAGAGTAGTACACGCACAGTTGGCTAATATTATTAATGATAAAAAGCTTAGCTGGGAACTTTACAACGATGCACTAACTTCCGATTACAATGATATACAAGGCGGAACAACTGCTGAGGGTATTCATGCTGGTGTAATGGCAGGAACTGTTATGATTGCCATATCAACGTATGCTGGGGTTGATTTAAGGGGTAAATTAATTAAAGTAAATCCTAATTTACCCATACATTGGAAAAAACTGCAATTCTCTTTAGATTTTAAAGGTGCTAACTATCAATTTACGATTACGCAAAAAGGAGTAGACATTATTACAGATAAAGATACCCAACTAATTGTATTTGATAAAAAAGTGAAAACGAAAAAAGGAGTGAAGATCACATGCTAAAAGTGATGCTAACAATAATCATAAAAATATAACTGTAATGTTAGAAGATGTACTATTAATTACTGATAAGCACCGAGCTGCGGCTGAAATAATTACTGAAGAGATTTTAAGACAAAGAAAAGATAAATTTATAGTTGCAATTTCAGGTGAATCAGGTTCCGGAAAATCAGAACTAACACATGTTATTGCAAAAAATCTGCGAAAGCATAATATATTTGCTAAACCAATCCATATTGATAATTTTTACAACACACTTCCGCTGGAAAGAGCTGAATGGCGAGCAAAAAACGGAGTTGAAAATGTTGTGGGTTTAGGTGAATATAGATGGGATGATATCTACAAAACCATTGATGATTTTAAACACAACAGGAAATCAACAATGCCATGTGTGGATTTAGTAACAGAGCAAATTGACGAACTAACAACTGACTTCAAATGTGTTGATATGCTAATTATAGATGGTTTATATGCCATAAACACCAAAGGTATTGATATGTGTGTTCTAATTGAACTAACCTATCACGAAACTAAAAAAGCTCAATCCAGCAGAGGCAAAGAACCAGATAATCCACTAAGGTGGCGAGTACTTGAACAAGAGCACAAAACCGTTCAATCGATAAGTGACAAAGCTACAATAAGGATTAACAAGGACTTTAAGGTTATTTTATAAAGAATACTATTACGATTTAAAAAAAATACTACATGAGATTTGCTTTAAAAGTTGTAATTGTTTTCATGATTTTACTCCCAAGTATGTTAATTGGACAGGAATCCATAAAGATTCTTACCTACAACCTTGAAGGCATGAAACCAGGAACAAATCCGGGATTACGAATTGCACTAATAATTAGCGAGCTAAAAATTATTAATCCTGACATCATTGCTTTACAAGAAATAAATGAAGATATTAGTGGAGATGGATCTGACAATCAGGGATTACTAATAAAAAATGCTTTGTCGGCGTATTTCCAAACAGAATACTATTATTATGAACAGCAAACTCATTTATCATGGGATAATGAGTTCAAAGAGTTTGTGGGGATCATTTCTAAATACCCTGTAAACGACAAAGGATATTTTCAACTTGTGACTGGCGTTTTTCCAAGAAAAGTAGTTTGGAATCGAGTAAGTACACCAATTGGTGATATAAATATATTTAACACACACCTTTCGTTTAACAGTTCGGCAGTTAGACTGGAACAAGTGGAACAGGTTGATAACTATATTAATTCAATTAGTACAAATAATGGGATAATAAACAATATACTTTGTGGCGATTTGAATTCCACACCAACATCAACAGTTATTGAATTTATTACCGATCCATCATCAGAAATTTACTACCATAGTTCTTTCAAAAAAGCAAATCTAGGGTTACCCGGATATACGGTTCCTTCAAATAATCCAAATGCTAAAATTGATTATGTATTTTACACTAGCAATAGCAAATTATCTGTTGATACATCATACATTGTTATGGATGAGCCCCTTGGCGAAGATTTTTATAACTCGGATCATTTAGGGATATTGAGTATATTTAGTATTGGCGATAATACGGGGATTGATAAACTCCAATCAATAAATTCAAAACCCTTTAAACTTTATCCAAACTATCCAAATCCTTGTACTAGTTATACTTCAATTGATTTTGAAATATTTGATAACAAACATATTAAAATGTTATTATTCAATCAACAAGGAGCCTATGTAAACACACTGCTAAACCAAGTTAAGAAACCCGGAAGACATAATGTGAAAATTAACTTTGATGAACTAAAGGATAATATCTATTTCTTTGTAATTGAAGTTGATGGGTATACCGAAACAAAAAAAATTGTTGTACTACATTGAAATAATTTCAACTACTATTTTTGAATATATAGGTAAAAGATATGGACTAACAATCAATATCTCAATAATTTACTCCCAAGCCCAATGATTATTTTTGGCATTTACATTGTCAAGGCTAATCCTATAAACATTAGTATGAGCCAGAACGTGTTCGTTGAATTCATGATCATTATTTCCTGAATATTTTCTCATAATGGCTATGAGTGCTTTAGTTTTATCATCAACAGTTTCAAGCAACTGAGCTTTTCCAAAACCAATAATCGATCTGTATTTAGTACCCCAATTGCACGATTGCTTATTTGTAATAATTTCGGCACCATAGTTTAGCTCGAAACAAATACTAGGATTAGTAGTAATAATTTCTGCTTTTTTACCTTTTTGCCCTGAGTGGAAGTATATAAACTCGTCATCGTAGCCATAATTAACTGTTACCATGTAAGGTTCATTGTTCTTGGCCATACTTATATGGCAATATTGAGCATTGTTTAGCACAAGGTTTACATGCGATTTTTTTTGTTTATCTGTGTAGGTAGGCTTCATCTTTTCGATTTTTAGGTTAGCAATAATCTACCCCAAAGGTAACAAAATTGTTTTTAAACAGATGGCTAAAAATACAATTTATAATCTAGTGCTTCAAATCATAATTACGCATGCTATTTTTATTCCTCTTTTCCCTTTATACTACGTTAAAAAATTAAACCGTAGCTTAGGCTATGCTTGAATTTTTTGCCTTGAATAAAGAAAATAAATGAAACAAAAAATACGCACACATAATTACAAATTGAAACACTAGTCAATTATTTTCCCATTCAAAATAACCGTCTCAACCTTATTGGTTCCATAGTAGTATGGCAAAAACTCATATGTGGGAATTGGTTTAGTAATAAAAACATTAGCTTTTTTTCCAATGCTAATACTACCAACTTTATCGCTTATGCCCATTGCATAGGCCGAATTAATTGTAGTGGCGTTAATTGCCTCTTCAGGAAGCATTTTGTAGAGTATGCTAGCCATTGAAACAATTAGTTGCATATTACCAGATGGCGACGAACCCGGGTTAAAATCGCTAGCCAATGCAAGAGGAAGGCCAGCATCAATCATTTTACGAACTGGAGAATACTTCATTCCTAAAAAAAATGCAGCTCCGGGTAATACAGTTGGCATTGTTTCCGAATTCAATAAAGCCTTTATTTCATCATCACCAGTAAACTCAAGATGATCCACTGATAATGCATTAAACTTTACTCCAGCCTGAATACCGCCAGAATAATCAAGTTCGTTAGCATGAATTTTTCCTCGTATACCATATTTCATTCCAGCATCTAAAATTCGTTCTGTATCTTCCACAGTAAAAAATCCAATATCACAAAAAACATCAATATAATCAGCCAGATTTTCTTGAGCAATTTGTGGCAGCATTTCATTTATTACGATATCAACATACTCAGATTGTTTACCGCGAAATTCCATTGGAATTGAATGTGCACCTAAAAATGTAGATTTTATAATTAGAGGTGATTGTTGTTTTAGTTTACTGATCACTCTCAGCATTTTCAATTCGGATTCAACAGTTAACCCATAGCCACTTTTTATTTCTACGGCTCCTGTTCCATAGCCAATTATCTCTTCAAGTCGTACCATTGCATCTTCGTAAAGCTCATCTTCGGAGGCTTCTTGCATTAACCGAGCTGAGTTTAATATACCTCCACCTCGTCTGGCAATTTCTTCGTAAGACAAACCCTTTATTTTATCGATGTACTCAATTTCACGAGAAGCTGGGTAAACGAGGTGTGTGTGTGAGTCAACAAATGATGGAAAAACCATCTTGCCACTGGCATCAATAACTTCAATATCCTCAGTAACAAACAACACTTCACTTTTATCCAGTTCCTGCATCTTACCAAAGGCAGATATCAGTCCATCTTCAATAAATAAAAAGGCATTTTTTATGGTTTGTAGTTTAGCCATTTCCTTACCTCTAACCATTAATTTAGGAGATTCTTCCACTTGAATTAGCTCCTTTATGTTTTCAATAAATATTGCCATATCATATACTTTTTTTATTCTAGGTTCATAAGATAACACACCTTAGCGCAAAGATAATATACTATTCATACAACTATTAAATAAATAAAATTGTCTGGCTAATGTAAATGTACTTATCTATATACTTTTTTTTAGGTATATTTGCAGTCAAATTAATTCTAAACACAAATCATAACCAATGAAATCAAAAGTTTTACTTAGTATTCTAGTGATATTTGCTGTTACAGCGAGTATCTTTGCAAAAGACATTAGTTTATCAAAAGCTGAGCAAGTTGCGGTTAACTTCTTATTCCAAAAGTCGAACCAATATGGAGAAGCAATTAACTATCATGATCTTAATATTTCTGAATCATACCTAGTAAATCAGGCATATTATGTTGTTAATTTTGAAAAAGGTTGGGTATTAGTATCAGCTAACGATGTTATGACACCTGTACTTGGGTATAATTTTTCAGGTGACTTTCCTGCCAATGAAGACCTTATTGACAATGTGCGTAGTTGGATGCAATCATATGCTGATCAAATAGATTATGTTCGTGAAAATAACGTTGAGGCTAG
>JASFZK010000302.1:0-13520 GCA_045267845.1 Bacteroidota bacterium
GATGAAGACAATGCTGAATTTGTTGTTCTCATAACACTCAAGTCGGAAATAACAGCAAACCCATTGAACTAGTAATAGTTTAAGATAAATAAAATATAGCCGATGTTCTATTTAGGACATCGGCTTTTTTTATAAATTTGCAAACTATTAATTTTATACCAAATAATTATGAATGATAGGTGGGGACTTTTTCAAAAATTCTTGATAACTCAGGAGCAACAGGTATCTATAACTGACTTTCTGATTAACTCGCTGGTTATCATAATTCTTGCAATAATACTTGAGTACACGTACATTGTTGCTGCACGTACTATTTCTAACAGGAAACAGTTTGCAGGCACTTTTTTGTTGATTGCATTTACAACGATGCTCATAATTTCCATTGTAAAAACTTCGTTGGCATTATCACTTGGGCTAGTTGGAGCTTTGTCAATCGTACGATTTAGAGCAGCTATTAAGGAACCCGAAGAACTATCTTACATATTTTTCGCAATTGCTTTGGGATTAGGGCTAGGAGCAAACCAAACAATAATTGTAATTGTTGCCTTTGCTGTTGCCATGATGATGCTTTGGGCAAGATATTTTATATCTGGAAAAAGTAAGCAGCAAAATCTATATTTGAATATTTCGGCAAAAGCCGATGAGGTAGAACTGAATCAGGTTATCGAGATTGTTGTTAGGGAGTTTGGAAAGTACCATCTGAAAAGGTACGATGAAAACAATCAAATTATTGAAGCCTCGTTTATGGTTGATTCGCCAAAGCCTGAAAAGTTACAATCATTCACAAAGAGCATTTCTAAACTGGGTAAGGATACTCGTGTTTCATTTATCGAAAGTAAATCATTTTAATAACTACCTTCCAACTTTAAAAACTAATCATGTACTTTCCTCCATTTAATTATGACCTAAGTCGTTTTGAAAGGAAGTTTGTGGTGATGGATATGCACTACCATGAAGTTGTACAGCAGGTTAAAAATAATCGAGCCGCGTTTTTACCCCTTCATCAGCCGCGCCATATCAATAATATTTATTTCGATACTAGCGATTTAGATTTTTATACTGATAATGTGTCTGGTAAAGGGAGTCGTAAAAAAGTGCGAATAAGATGGTATGGCGACTTGTTTGGTAATATTTCAAAACCCGTGCTAGAGTTTAAAATGCGCGAAGGAATGGTTGGTAATAAATTATCATTTCCCCTTGCTCCATTTACAATTGGCAATAAATTTTCAGGTGATTACATTCAGGATATTTTTAAACAATCCGAACTACCAGATTGGGTTAACACAGTACTACCAATGCTTCAACCGGCATTATTAAATCGTTACCATCGTCAATATTTCATAAGTTTCAATGGTAATTTCAGATTAACAATTGATGATGAATTAACTTATTATGGGATAGGGACTGGCCTTAATAATTTTATGGAAAAACATGTAAGTGATGATGTAATTGTTGAGCTTAAATATGATAACAAACATGATGGAATTGATTCTGCATACGTTACTAATGACCTTCCGTTTAGATTAAGTAAAAGCTCAAAATATGTTAATGGTTTTGAGATGTTACACCCAATGATAACATAGTAGAATTTTAAAACTACTCATGAAAATAAATACGCTTAACCCTACGCGAAATACGACTCAAAATTTCGTATGGGATTGTGCCACCGGCTGTAGCTAAGTTTGTTACACTATGATCTCCATTAAAAATAATAACATCATCATTTTCTTTAGCATCAATGCCACTTAAGTCAATCATGCACATATCCATGCAAATATCGCCAATGATACTAACAGGTTTTCCATTAACAAATAATGAAGCATTTCCATTCCCCAACGATCTTAACATTCCGTCAGCGTAACCAATTGAAACAACCCCAATCATGGTGTCATCTTTTGCAACCCAACTTCTATTATAGCCTACGCTCTCTCCTTTTCTAATAAGTTTTATCTGGCTGATAATTGATCGCAAAGTGATAACATTTTCCAAACCAGTCATATGCTCAGTTATGCCATATAAGCCAATTCCAATGCGAACCATATCCATATGGCTTTGAGGAAATCGGCCTATTGCAGCAGAATTAGCTATGTGAAATAATATGCGGTGATCAGAATTTAGCTCAAATTGTTTTTTTACGCTGGTAAGTATATTAATTTGCTCGTTGGTAGTATCATCAAAATCAGGATTATCGCTTGATATAAAATGCGAGAATACAGATTGTACATAAATCAGCGAATTTGCATTTAACCTGGTAATTAACTTTGGGACATCCGAAGGCATAAAACCTAAACGATGCATTCCGGTATCAATCTTAATATGAATTTTAACCGGTTTGTTTTGAGGAAGTGCATTTCTTTCTATTGTGCTTTCTAGCAATTCCAATGTCCTGAAACTAAAAATCTCTGGTTCGAGCTGATGACGAATCATTGTATCAAAAGCTTGCTCCTCAGGGCTCATAACCATTATTGGTAAATTAATTCCAGCTTTTCTAAGCTCCACCCCTTCATCTGCGTAAGCAACAGCAAGATAATCAACATTATGGTATTGCAACACATTTGCTATTTCGAAACTACCGCTACCATACGAAAAAGCTTTTACCATGGCCATTACTTTTGTTGTGGGCTCAAGCTTTAGTTTAAACTGATTAAGATTATCAATTAGTTTGTTAAAATTAATCTCAAGTACGGTTTCATGTGCCTTTTGCTGAAGTATCTGGCTAAGCCTTTCAAATTCAAAAACACGGGCACCCTTTAACAGGATGGTTTGATTTACAAAACTGGCAAATGAATAATTTTTAATAAAATCATCCGTGGTTTCAAAAAAACACGATTCAACTTCAAATTTATCAGCATGTTTACTAATCGATGCTCCAATCCCAATAAACTTACTCACACCTTTATTTTCAACTAGTTCTGCAACATTTGTGTATAAGTCCATGCTATTCTGACCGCTCTGCATAATGTCAGAAAGTATAACAACCTTCTCACGATGCTGATTTTGCTGATTCATAAAATCGAGTGCAATGGCAAAGGAGTTATAATCAGAATTATACGCATCATTTATTATGGTACAATTATTAACCCCCTCTTTCAATTCCAAACGCATAGCCACTGCCGAAAGGCCAATCATTCTTGATTTAATAATATCAATGTCATATCCAAGATACAGCATTGTGGCCCAACAATGTGTGGCATTTTCAATGGATGCCTCATCAGCAAAAGGTATACTTATATTAAGCTCAACATCATTGTATTTACCGGTGATGGTAGTTAACTTATCCTCAGTATGCCTATTTGTAATTTGTAAATCGCAATTATCCTCTTTACCCCAAGAAAAAGTGCTTACATTTTCGAGTATGCCCGATCTGATAATTGAACCATGTACTTCTTTATGATCGGTATTGTAAATTAGAGTTTTTACCTTTTTGAAAAGATTTAATTTCTCTCCTGTTTTTTGTGTGCTATTAATAAAATTCTCGTCGTGTGCCTGACCAATATTTGTAAAAATACCAATTGTAGGATTAATAATTGCCTGAAGTTTCTTCATTTCTTCGGGCTCCGATATGCCGGCTTCAAAAATTGCAAACTCATCGTTGCTGTTCATCTGCCACACTGATAGTGGAACTCCAATTTGCGAATTATAACTTTTCGGACTTCTAACAATATTTTTATCCTCATTCATTAACTGGTAAAGCCACTCTTTAATAACCGTTTTGCCATTGCTGCCAGTTATCCCAAGTACCGGTATATCAAAGTGCTTTCTATGTGCTGTTGCTAATAGCTGAAGCGCTGCAAGCGTATCATTAACTACAAAAAATGAAGAATCAGGAAGTTTTTTAATTTCATCATCAAGGTGAGTTACTACAAAATACCTAATGCCTTTTTTATGAAGAATGCGAACATAATTATAGCCATCATTACTTTTACTTTTTAATGCAAAAAATATGGTTCCCTTTGCAGAAATTAGCCTCCGGCTATCAATTAATATATCATTAACAGAAATAGATTCAGGCTTAGATGAAATCAGTTGTGCCCCAATAATTTTTGCTATTTCAACTCCAGAATAAGCATTATGCTTCATCCCCTGATGATTTATAGTTTTTTCTATTATCGTTATTCTTAACGTCCTTTATGAGATTATGACCAAGCGGATTTTTGTTCATTTGCTCATAACTCTCTCTATTGTTATAAATTTTAACAGCCAAATACATAGCACTTCTCATTGATTCGTGTGAAGCTTTGTTTTTTCCGGCCATACTGTAAGCGGTACCATGTGCCGGTGAAGTACGAACATATGGCAGCCCAGCTGTATAATTGACCCCTTCATTAAATGCAAGAGTTTTAAAAGGAATTAATCCTTGGTCGTGATACATTGCCAAAATTGCATCATATTTTGTGTATTCGGTTGTAAAAAAACCATCGGCTGGAAATGGTCCAAAAGCAAGTATTCCTTTTTCTTTTACCGAATTTATTGCAGGTGTAATAACATCATTTTCTTCCATTCCAATGTTACCATTTTCGCCGGCATGTGGGTTTAAACCAAGTATTGCTATCTTTGGTTTATTAATTCCAAAATCAACCTTCAACGATTTCTCAAGAACCTTTATTTTATTGATTAGCAACTCTTTGGTTAGCAATCCCGGCACTTCTTTCAACGGAACATGACCAGTTGCTGTACCAATTCGAAGAGTATCGCTCACCATCAACATCAGGTAATTATTTACTTCAAATTGCTTGGCAAAATACTCAGTATGCCCCGGAAAATCAAACTCATCCGATTGAATATTTTCTTTATTTATGGGCGCTGTAACAATAACATCCAGCTTGTTTTCCTTCAAATCTGCAACGGCCCTATTTAATGCCATGTGGGCATATTTACCCGTATTTGCATCCGATTTACCAAACTCAATTTTAATCTCTTCATTATGTAAGTTAATGAGATTTATCTTGCCGTTTCGTACAGCAGCAGAGTTTGATATGGTATTAAAATTAAAACTGTTCAGATTAAGATTTTTCCGATTATACGACATAACCCTCGAGAGGCCATACACAACTGGCGTGAAAAAATCCAATATCCTATTGTCTGATAACGCTTTGATTATCACCTCGTAACTTATTCCGTTAAAATCGCCATGGGTAATTCCCAAACGAATTTTACGCTCTTTATCCTGATCTATTTTGTTCTGCATTTATCAACTTAGTTTATGCAAAAATAAGATTTTAAATTTAGCAGAGTTGGGTGATAAACTATTTCTTTTTTTATTTTGGTGGCTTCCCTGCATGTAAAAATAATAAATCAACAATAACATCAATATTATGGCACAGCAAATGATATTAACATATAAGCTTGGCAGGTAACCGGGCTTTACACTTGTAGTTGTTTCATCCCGAAATGGGTTTTTGTAAGCATTACGTGGGCTCACTTCGCTTGCCTCCGTATGCCAACAAAAATACCATTGCGATTTCAACAATCTTCCGCTTCAATCCCTGCCACGAAGTACACATATCAATAGTAATATAACCATCAAAGGTCCTAGTTACAATATGTATTTAAAAAAACTTAACCGTATGTTGAAAATATTTAACACTTTTGCAAAAAATTATTTCTTGTCATGGCAACATCAAACTTTGTTGATTACGTAAAAATATACTGTCGTTCGGGAGATGGAGGAACTGGCTCAGTTCATTTTCGTCGCGAAAAATTTATTGCCAAAGGAGGGCCCGATGGCGGTGATGGCGGTAAAGGTGGCGATATAATTTTGCGGGGTAATTCGCAAATGTGGACATTGCTGCATTTACGATACACAAGGCATTTACGAGCCAGCCATGGTGAGCGAGGTGGCAAACAACGAAGTTCTGGTTCACAAGGTGAGGATATTATTATTCAGGTACCTCTTGGAACAATTGCTAAAAACCCCGAAACAGATGAAATAATTACTGAAATAACTAAAAACGGCCAAGAAATAATATTACTACCAGGCGGACGTGGTGGTTTGGGTAACGATCACTTTAAAACAGCCACAAATCAAGCTCCTCAATATGCTCAACCAGGTGAAGAAGGTCTGGAGATGAGTGTAATATTTGAGCTCAAAATATTAGCCGATGTTGGTCTTGTAGGATTTCCAAATGCAGGAAAATCAACCTTACTTTCAGTAGTGTCAGCTGCAAAACCCGAAATTGCCGATTATCCGTTTACAACGTTACGACCTAACCTTGGTATTGTGGCCTATCGTGATCAAAAATCATTTGTCATGGCTGATATTCCAGGTATAATCGAAGGTGCATCCGAAGGCAAAGGCCTTGGCCTTAGATTTTTACGGCATATTGAAAGGAATTCAATCCTGCTATTTCTTGTAACTGCCGATAGCGATGATATTAATCACGAATATGAAGTATTACTCAACGAACTAAATAAATACAACCCGGAGCTACTTGACAAAAAAAGAATATTAGCCATAAGCAAATCCGATTTACTTGACGAAGAACTAATGGATGAAATCAGACCCACACTTCCTGAAGGAATTGAGTCGCTTTTTATTTCGTCGGTGGCAAATATGGGTCTTGTTGAGCTTAAAGATATTATTTGGAAGGCCTTAGTTGATTAAAAATAAGTTCTGTATTGTTTCAATTTTTTAATCTAGTTCAATAATATTATTTTTAATTGCAAACTTAACAAGGTCGACTGTAGTTTTAATGCCAATTTTTTTCATGATATTTGTTTTGTGAGTCTCCACAGTTCTAACACTAATAAAAAGTTTTTCTGCAATAATTCTATTGGATATTCCTTCTGCAAAAAGTTTTAAAATTTCCATTTCGCGTTTTGATAAGTTTTTTTGCCTGTTTTCTTTTTCACTCTTTTTAATATCCTTATCAGAAATATAACTACTCAATAGTATATTAGTTATTGTTTTTGCATAAAATTCGTAACCATTACGTAAAGTGTAAATAGCTTCAATAATTTCCGATCTGTTTGTATCATTACCAAGATGCCCTTTTGCACCAGCCTTAATCATCTTTAGCACCCTCTTTTCATCGTGATACATTAACATCACAAGTATCTTTATTTTAGGAAATTGATAAGCAAGCATCCTCACATTTTCAACATTTTCATCGGAAGGTTTATAAAAAACTGCAATAACAATATTCGGCATTATTTCTGGTACCTGCTTAACAAACTCTTTAAACGTATTGTGAGAGCCAACAATATTAATGTCTTCAACATCAGATAATAATGCTGTAATTGCATCGCAAATAACCGGATGCTCATCAATTAGAGATACTTTAATCATACAGTTTAAAAGAAGCGAAGATACAAAATGTTGTTGATGTAATTATGTATAAATGCAAAATGAAATTAATGATTTACACAATATTTTTATGAGCATATTTATAAAAAGATTATTTTCCAAATAAACTAACTAATCTAAATGGTAATTAGCTACAAAATCTCATTCAGACTATGTATATTTGCTTTTTAGATTCATTATTCCATATCATATTTTGGAATCAATAAAGAAAAATGGAAAAAGATATTAACGATAATATATTACACAACCCCATTGAGGATAAGCAGATTGATAATTTTAATGGACCGGTAAACAGTCGATTTCTTCAACGGTTTTTAAATAAGTATACATATAATCGCGATGTCTATCATGATTTAATGCCCTTTAAAGTAAAGGAAATATTGCTTATCTCAAGCTTATATGATGCTTATGCCATCGAAAGCGAAGGCAGATTTTCGGAACATGTACTTGGGCAATATGGGCAACTAAACCTTACTTCTTTCCCACGAATAACAGGAGCTTCAAACTTAAATCAAGCTAACGAACTACTTAAGCAAAAACGATTTGAACTAATAATTTATATGGTAGGGGTTGATAAAACCACTCCTCTTTTTGTTTGTGAACGAATTAAAAAAGAAAATCCTGACATACCAATATTCTTGCTCCTCAACAACAGTGGGGAAACAAATTATTTTACTGATAAACTCGAAAGTATAACATACATTGATAAGCTTTTCACTTGGAATGGTGACGCAAATATTTTCTTCTCAATGATTAAGCTCCTTGAGGATAAAATTAATGTAGAGAATGATACACAATTAGCCAAGGTCAGGGTTATACTATTGGTTGAAGACTCCCCTATTTTTTATTCAAGATACCTTTCATTTTTATATAAGGTAATAATGGAGCAAACAAAAAGAATTATTGATGATGTAAGCACCGATGAACTTTATAAGGTTCTTAAAATGCGTGCCCGTCCAAAAATTTTACTTGCTACAAATTTTGAAGAAGCAACCGAAATCATCAATAAATATCCCGAATATATGACATGCCTTATTACGGATGTTAAATTTGAAAGAGAAGGTATATTTGATGATAATGCCGGGATTGAGCTTCTTGAGTTTACCCACAAAAAACTCAAAAACCTTCCAACAATTCTCCAGTCATCCGACAATAAATATGCAGCTGTTGCCAAAGAGCATAACTCACTTTTTATTCACAAATATTCCGATACTCTTTATCATGATTTTGAGCATTTCATAACAAACTATATGGGTTTTGGCGATTTTGAGTTTAAAAATAAAAAGGGAGATGTAATTGCCATAGCCTCAAATATGAAAGAATTTGAGAGTTTCTTGAAGAAAATACCAAACGAATCATTATTGTTTCACGCCAGTCGCGATCATTTTTCGATGTGGCTTATGGCACGCGGCGAAATAAAAGCGGCAAGTATCATTAATCTTAAAAAGGTTAACGATTTTACAAATGCCCTGGAGCTTCGTAAGGAATTGTTATTCATGCTCAAACAATACCGAAATGAACGTGACACAGGTAATGTTATTCCTTACTCGAGTACTAGCGAAAGCAAAGAAGAAAATATTTATACACTTGCCGGAGGATCGCTTGGTGGTAAAGGAAGAGGTTTGGCATTCATAAGCGCTCTTTTGCAAAATTTTGATTTTTCTAAATTTAATCCTGATATAAAAGTTAGAACTCCAAAAACTTTTATAATTGGGACCAACGAATTTGAGTCGTTTCTTAAACGAAATAAACTTTCATCAATACTATATTCAAGTAATAATTACGATGAAATTAAAAGGTATTTTATTGAAGGAGAGCTATCTGAAAGTCTGAAGAAAAAGCTATCTGATTTACTTAGATCTTTAACAAAACCTATTGCGATTAGATCGTCGGGTATATTTGAGGATTCGTTAACACAACCATTTGCAGGAATTTTTGAGACTTACTTGTTGCCCAATAATCACCCCGAAATTGAAGTGAGAATAAAGCAGATAGAAGGAGCCATTAAGCTAGTTATGGCATCAGTATTTTCAAACACAGCCAAGGGTTATGTAAAAGCCATCGACTTTAAAATTGAAGAAGAAAAAATGGCCGTAATTATTCAGGAGGTTGTTGGAAATCAATACGATAATCTTTTCTATCCACATATAAGTGGTGTTGCTCAATCATATAATTTTTATCCGTTTTCGCATATGAAACCCGAAGAGGGTTTTGCTATTGCTGCAGTGGGTCTTGGAAAATATGTTGTTGAAGGCAATAAAGCATATAGATTCTCTCCTAAATATCCCAGTACTGAAATTAATTCTACTAAAGATCAGTTTTTGAATTCACAGGTTAAGTTCCATGCTGTTGATATGAATAAAGAGAACTTAAATCTTCTTGAAGGCGAATTAGCAGGTTTGACTGAGAGCGACATAAGTGTTGCCGAAAAACAAGGCACCTTAAATCATCTTGCTTCAGTTTATAATCCCGACAATAATACTGTTTATCCGGGCATCTCGAAGGTGGGGCCACGTATAATAAATTTTGCTAACATCCTTAAATACAATTATATATCTCTGGCAAAAACCATAGAAATGGTACTTGCACTTGGTAAAGATGCCATGGGAACAGCCATTGAAATTGAATATGCAGTAGATCTCACAAAAGACAAGGATGGTAGGGCTTCATTTTACATTCTTCAAATAAAACCTTTGATACAATCGGGTATTGACTGTAATATTGATATTTCATCAATTGATGATGATTCCATTGTACTATATTCGGAAAAAGGGATGGGTAATGGGCTTATTGACGACATAAGCGATGTAATTTATGCCAATGTTGATACTTTCGACAAGTCGAAAACCATTGAAATGGCAAGAGAAATTGAAGAGATTAATAATTTTATGATCGAGCAAAAGAAAAAATATATATTAATCGGACCGGGAAGATGGGGAACACGCGATAGTTGGATTGGAATACCGGTTAAATGGCATATGATTTCAAACGCAAAGGTTATTGTTGAATCTAGTTTTGATGAATTCCCTCTTGATGCCTCATCGGGATCTCACTTTTTTCACAATGTAACCAGCATGAATGTTGGATACTTTACTGTTCAACCTGAGCTTCTGGTAAGCTATGTTAAATATGATAAACTAGAACAGCAACAGGTCATTAAAAAAGGTGAATACTTCAATCACGTACGTTTTAAAAAACCATTAACAATTCAAATGGATGGCAAAAAAAGGATTTATTTAATACATAGTTGATGATGAACATTAATATAAAGACTACTTATCCTTTCCTTTAAATATTTTATCAATAAATCTTCTGAATCCACTTTTCTTTTTCTTCTTCTCAGATTCGGGCTTGATTACTTCATCTTCAATTTCTATCTTATTATCAGTGGGGTCACCCTTTATCCGGTTAATAAATCCCGAAAGACCTTTTTCGAAGAAAGGTTCACAATCAAGCATCTCAACTATTTGTGGGTCAATCTTAAAATTTGTTAGATATTTTGCCTTTAGGTTATTCTGTTTCTCAATATTTAACAATATTTCACCACTTATCGGGAGTGCCAATGCTGATCCGCTACCCAAGCCATTACTAAAATGAATTTGGGGTGATCGTGCTCCTACCCATGTACCAATAACAAGGTTAGGTGTATAAGCCATAAACCAGGCATCGGTATAACTCTGAGCTGTACCTGTTTTACCAGCCAAATCAGCCTTAACGCCAAAACGCATTCTAATTTGCTTTCCGGTTCCTTCATTTATTGCTTTTTCAAGAATCACAGTTAGCTCATCAGCAATTTGTGTTTCCATTACTATTGTACCTTCATCAATATCACTTTTATAAATAATATTCCCTTTGGTATCAGTAATTTTATCAATCATCACAAGTCCGTCATGTATTACACCACGATTTGCTATGGCACTATATGCCAATACTATTTCATATAATGATACATCGATGGCTCCAAGTGCCATGGAAGGAGTTTCGGTGGAAGGCACTTCCAAATTTAGACGACGAAGCATATCTGCCACTGCAAAATGACCAGTCTGAAAATACAAATCAACTGTTGGTAAATTCATTGAGTTGGCAAGGGCATACCACAATGCAACTAATGTGTCTTTACTGCTGCTATGATCATAATTTTCAGGTCTCCAATTGTTATAATTTTCGTATTCTACAACTTCATTTTTTAAATATGAACAAGAAGTTTTACCACTTTCCAATGCAGCAGCATAAATCAGCGGTTTTATGGCTGACGCAATTTGGCGTTTAGAAAAAACCATGTCGTATGGTAAATATCTATACTTATTACCACCAATCCAGCCCAATACTCTTCCGGAAGTTGGCTCGGCAATAAGAACTGCAGCATTAAGCATCTTATAATAATGCCATAGACTATCAGAAAAAGTTATTTCTTTGGTTATTAACCCATCCCAATCAAAAATTTCTCTCTTCTGTTTTTCATCAATATTTTCTGTGTCATATTTTTGCGAGAGTTTTTTTTGCCACTGCTTCCTTTTGTCTTTCCTTTTTAGTTGATTGTCAAGAAGCTTTTGCATTTTTTTAAGTTGCCTATTGGTAGCTTTACGTGCAAATTTCTGTATATCAATATCAAGCGAAGTATAAATTCTCAGGCCATCTTTACTCAAATCATATTCTACACCTGTTTCCGATTGAATATTTTCAAGTATCTGGCTAGCACGTTTTTTAACTTGATATACAAAATAACCTGCTGGAGAATCCTTCTGATAATTTGCATATTTAAGCTCAAGAGGAAGTGCTTTTAGGCTATCTGACTCTCCAGGGGTTAGGAAATTTTCATCCGTCATAAGTCCAAGAATCTGATTACGACGACCTATGGCATTTTCAGGATTTTTTCGTGGGTTATAGTAAGTATTTGCCTTCAAAATACCAACCATCACAGCTGATTCTTGAATATTTAAGTCTATGGCATGTTTGTCAAAATAACGTTTTGAAGCAGCTTCTATACCATAAACATTTTCACCAAAAGGCACTGAATTTAAGTACAATAGAAGTATCTCTTCCTTTGAGAAAACTTCTTCTAATCTGGTAGCAATTATTGCTTCTTTAAGTTTATTAATGGGCATAGATAAAAAACTATGATAGTTTCGCCCATAGAGGTTCTTAACCAGTTGTTGGGTTAGGGTACTACCACCACCCGAACTCCGATCGCCCAATAATATGGTTTTAACAAAAACTCTTAGGTAACTTCTACTATCATATCCTCCATGTAGATAAAATCGTTTGTCCTCGGTTGCGATCAATGCATTTATAAGATGCTCTGGGACACCATCCCATGAAATATTTGTTCTGTTTTCGGCAAAATATTTACCAATTAATGTTCCACCTGAGGAGAACACCAAAGAGGCTTCCTCATTATAAATTTCTGCCAACTCGGTTTTTGTTGGCAACGAACCAAATACTCCCGAAGAAACTGACAGAAAAAACAAACCTGATAATAAAAATAATATTGCTAAAAGCATTATAACTGCTTTAAACAACCACTTAAATATCTTTTGCATAATTGTACAAACTTATACTAGCAAACGTAAGTTTAGGAGAAATTCGTATATGTTCTTTATGAAAGAATCAGGCAGAGTTGAATACCTCTAGCTTAATACAAAATTTCAAATTAATTGCCGTTTCTATAATTAGAGCCACTAATTAGTTACATCAAGAAACTCATCATTACACCAGCCGCAACAGCTGAGCCTATTACACCTGATACATTTGGCGCCATTGCATGCATAAGCAAATGATTCGTAGAGTCATATTTTAATCCTTCAACCTGAACAACTCTTGCACTATCAGGTACTGCCGAAACTCCAGCTGCACCAATTAGAGGATTTATTTTGTTATCATCACTCAAAAACAGATTCATAACCTTGGCAAAAATAACACCACCTGCTGTTGCCACAATAAACGATAAAGCTCCTAGAATAAATATTAAAATTGATTCTTTAGTTAGGAAAACATCAGCCTGTGTTGATGCACCAACGGTCAAACCTAACAATATTGTAACAATATCTATGAGTGAATTTCGTGCTGTGTCGGCTAATCGTTTTGTTACACCACTTTCCTTAAGTAAGTTTCCAAAGAATAGCATACCTAGCAATGGTAATGCACCAGGTGAAATAAAACAGGTAAGAATAAGAGCCACAACAGGGAAAATCATTTTCTCCTGTTTGCTAACAGC
>JASFZK010000303.1:0-6778 GCA_045267845.1 Bacteroidota bacterium
CGTAATAACGGGTAGTTTCGAATCATCAAGGTTCATTTTTATTCGAGAGGCTACCATATCAATGGCCACCTTATTTTTTCCGCCTTGTGGGATAATAACATCGGCAAATAGCTTTGTGGGTTCTATAAATTGCTGATGCATTGGCTTCACAAATCTTTCATAATGAACTAAAGCATCATTATAATTACGACCTCGCTCTTGAACATCACGACGAATAATTCTCATCAACCTATCATCACTGTCAGTTGCAACAAAAAGCTTAATATCTAATAGATCTCGTAATTTTTTATTTGTAAGAATCAAAATACCCTCAACTATAACAACTCTTTTTGGTTGAATTGGAATTGAATCTTTTGCCCTGGCACAGGTTACATATGAATAAATTGGCTGATCAATAGTTTCTCCAGATTTTAACTTCTTTATGTCATTTATCAGCAAATCAAATTCGATAGAATTAGGATGGTCAAAATTAATTTTAAGTTTTTCTTCAGAACTCAAATGACCATTATCAAAATAATATGCATCCTGAGGAATTAAAGCTACCGAATTTTTAGGTAGAGATTGTATAATTTTATTTACAACAGTTGTTTTTCCTGAGCCACTACCGCCTGCAATACCAATAATTAACATAGTTATGTTTTTTTTAATAAATTAAAGTATAACTTTACTCAGCACTCTCCATTGCAACAACCTGATAAACATCTTTACCATCCTGCGTAATTGGCTGAAAATAAGTGTTATTGTAGAACACATATTTTTGATCCTCAATCTCCAACTCTTCTGCACCATCAGGTACGTTTTCAACAACAGCACCATCTGGTGCAATAATTACTTTGTAGCCGTCATCTTCTTTTGAATAGAAAGTTCCACCATAATAATAGTATGTTACATCATTTAGCGGGATAACGACCTTATCATCGGGTATTTCAACAACAATAATATTAACTGGTGGTGGTACAACATTGTAACCTCCTGAAACCTCTACATAATACACCCCTGAATCGTAATAATAAGGTTGGCTATTTATGGAAACAATAACGGCTGTGGTAACCATCGCTGCTACGAAAAATCCAACCGGATGCCAACGTGGACCATAATAGTAGGGGCGATATGGATGATAATGATAGGGTGAATAACCTCTGCGTCCATTATAGTAATGGTTATGATGACTATTATTTACTCTAACGTTTACATTTACGTTGGTATTACGACTGTTGTTAATATTTACATTATTGCCCGACCTATTATTATTACTAGGTTTTGTTTTGTTTGCAGTCCTTGGCTTAGTTTTGTTTGAGGTACTTGGTATAGTTTTATTTGCAGTACTAGGTTTAGTTTTTTGAGCAGTACTGGGCTTCGACTTGTCAGTATTTGCAGGTTTAACATTATGTGAAGTGCTAGCTTTACTCTTATTGGAGGTACTAGGTTTTGTCTTAGATGATGTGCTAGGTTTTGATTGTTTAGTTTTAGTATGTTGTTGAGTTTGAGGACGACTTGAAGACCTTGATGCTCCACCATTTACCGAACGGCTACTTCCCCCACTTCTTCCCGAGGAGGAATGTCGCATACGTTGCGACATAACATCATTTGCAGATAAACCAATTAATAATAGTAGCGTCAGTGTGAAATAAATATATTTTTTCATTGCTTATTTTTTAGATTTTAGTTTTACTCTCGTTGAATTACTTGGTGGTTCAAACTCAAATAATAAATCAGGTAATTGTGGATTTACCCTCCAATTTGAAAAAACCGCTTTGTAACTATCACCCATATTATCAGATTTAACAATAGTCATCATATGAGGTAAGTTAGTGTCCTTATCAATCCATATCTGCAATATTTTTTCATCATTTATAGCCTCAATAACAATGCAATTTATTCCATTATTTTTTTTGTCACCTAAAAATAATACTTCATTAAAATTATTAATAACATCATCAGTGAAGGATGGATAGAAAAAATCAGCAGCCGGAAAATCAATACCATATTCGTTATGTAATTGGTCGATAACTGCAATTATGTTATCAGCCGCAGCTATGGTATCAAAAGTGCGTTTATCATAAACATAATAGGCAAAACTACTACCATTATACCAAAAACCCTTAGTTCCTTTTGTGCCTGTAATATGGATGTACATTTTATTGGGACCACGAAAGTAAACATCACTTTCATTATCAAATTCCGTTTTATTAGCAATTGTTGAAACTGAATTTAATGTATAACTACATGAATTCAATTGGCCAATTGTTTCGCTAAGTTTATCTAGATGTTCAATTGCTTCCTTGTCATATTTGCCCGAAGTGGAGGTACAGGACCACATGAGTACCGTTGATGCAATTAATATTAGAAAAATATTTTTTATCATAATAACCATTTTAAGTCAATCATCAAACTGAATTTCTATCATTACAAGTAGAGTTATATTGCAAAGATATAACATTTAGGTCTTAAATATTTCTGCATTTTTGTAATTTCTTGGAATGTTCTAATCAACACTTCGTTAAGTTTTTGTTTCTCGCAAAGATGTCAAGTCGCAAAGGTCTGACTATCATAAGCTTAATAAAATGCTGATGGTTTTGTAGGTATCTGAATATAAAGTAGTTACAAAACCTTAACGGACTATCTAATAACATTAATGAAACTCCTCGCAGCAAGCTGACGAGTTATCTCAATCGAATTTTGTTTTTACATCGCCAAGATGCGGGGAATAAAACCCATGAGATTCCTCGGGTATTGCTCGGGATCAGTTCGTCTAGTTGATTTTGAAAAACAAAATCACAGTCTCACTGATTTAAAATTCAATATTACCAATACTTCTATGAATCTTTGATTGAAAACACTATAACATCTCTTCAATATGAAATGGAGGCTTTTTATTTTGCACCAATTGAATACGGCTTAGATATCCGCCAATTATTCCCAAACTAAAAACAATAATTCCAGTTGAAAATAATACAGCAACAATTATTGAGGTGTAACCAGCAGGAACGTCATAAAAAAGCTTTTGAATAAAGTATTTTATCCCTAAAATAAAGCTTAGTACAGAAATAATCATTCCTCCATAAACCATCAATTTTAATGGGATATTTGTGTAATAATATATAAGGTCGGTGCCGAGGTTGAAAAGTTTACCAGAGCTATATCCAGATTTATTGTATTGACGTTTTTTATGATCCACATCCACAAATGAAATTCTATTTGTATACCACAACAACACTTCATCTATGAAAATAAAACTGATATTATGATCAAGAATCTTGTTAATAATTTTATGATCTATAATCCTGAATGATGAACCTTTACCCGTACCTTTCATAAAAACTTTCGAGGATTTTTTCACTCCTTTACTCAGCACATTTCGCGCAAACGTATGTTGTTTTTTAGAGTAAATTCCATAGGCAACATCACAGTTATTACTGATGTAGGATTCAATAAGTTTTGGGATTTCTTCAGGAGGATTTTGCAAATCGTCATCAATCGTAATAATTTTATCTCCTTTGGCAAAGGTAAAGCCACACATAGTTGCATTGTGCTGACCAAAGTTCTTATTCAGCTTAATTGCTTTAATTAATTCAGGAAATTTATTTTTAAGCTTTTTAATAACTTCCCAACTATTGTCTGTTCCGCCATCTTCCACAAAAATAACCTCAAAGTTATTTCCCAAACCATTAAAAACGGCAACTAACCTCGAAAACAATTCATCAAGTGTTTCTTCACTATTATGTACGGGAACTATAACTGAAAAGTCAATCATAATATTACTTATTTAAGTAAGCGAAGTTAATAATTTTACTGCAACACTCCCCCCATAACTAAATTGGTACCGGATATCCATTTTGATTCATCAGACATGAAAAACACGATTGCATTGGCAACATCTTCAGGTTCGCCAATACCCATGGGGTACTTTTTTAGATACCTCTCAAGTGATTCGTCAACCATTTTCATTTGGCCATCACTTACAGGGCTATTAATTAATGGAGTATTAACAAGTCCCGGTGATAAACAATTTGATCTTATTCCTGATTTAACCAGTTCAAGAGCAAGTGTTTTTGAATAGGACTCAATTGCGGATTTTGCACTATTATAAAGAGCCCCACCAAAATAAGGCATTTTAGTTGCAACTGTTGACATAAATACAACCGAAGAACCCTTCATTAGTTTTTTCATGAGTAATATACGCCCGGTAAGAAGCACAGGTACCTCAAAATTAATGCGCATCAAACTCTCAATATTTATTTTTCTGATGAATTTTGCTGGCATGGGGCCAACAACTCCGGCGCAATGAACTAGGCCGTTAATTGAAGGTAAATTACCTACCAATTCATGTAGCTCCGTCTCATTTTCCAAATTGGCAAGTATCATTTTGTGATTCTTGCCTTCAAGATTTTGTAGTGTTTCGTTCAATCGTTTTTCGTCACGACCAGTTATTACTAAAGTACCCCCCTGCTTGGAAATATTAATGGCAGTTTGCCTTCCAATACCGGAAGAAGCTCCTGTTACAAGAATCGTTTTTTTCGATAAGTCGCAATAACTCATAGTGTTAATCTTTATGGATATATATATTAGGGCAAACAATATTTTCGGTTTGCAGTATAACACTACCCCACGAAAGCCCTACCCCAAAACCTGAAAGCAGCATTGTAAGATTACTGCTACTAACCTTGTCGGATAACTCAGTAACAATTGTTAATGGTATTGATGCTGAACTTGTATTTCCATATTCTTTTAATGAATACGGTACCTTTTCGGGACTAAGCTTAAGCTGTTTTCTAATGGTTTCATTCATCAGCTTGTTGGCTTGATGAAATACAAAGTAATCAATATCATCAGTAGATAATCCAGCTTCTTGAAGTAGTTTGTTAACATTAGGCTTAACCTCCCTGAGCGAAAAGTTAAAAACCTTTATACCATCCAGAGCAATATTAAATTTATTTCTGACAATGCCCTCGCTTATTTCTTCATATTTAAATGAAGTGTCTTTATCAGCAAAATTTCGAATCCCACCATCGGGGATAATAATTGCATCGTATCCACCACCATCAGTTTGTAGATTAAAATTCATTGGTTTGGCACTTAAACTTAAATCTATTGCTGTTGCCGTGCCTGCATCACCAAAAAGGGGAAAGGCACTTTTATCTTTGTAAGATGTATTTAAAGTGCTAATATCGCCAGTAAGTAGCAGCCCTTTTTTTATCATTCCAGTTGCCATCATACTACCAATTACCGACAGGCCATAAATATAACCCGAACAGCCAAGGCTAATATCAAATGCAATACATGACTTAGGTAGTGATAATTTTTCTTGAAGCAATCCTGCCGTTGCCGGGATAATATAGTCGCGTGATTGTGAAACAAAAATTAACAAATCAATTTCAGATCGCTCCCAATTTAATTCATTAATTAAGTTATTAGCAGCAACATAGCATAAATCGGAAGTTGTGGTTCCTTTTTTTGCATGTCTTTTTTTCTCAACACCAATAACTTTTATTAATGTATCTCGCTCTTTTTCGCTAATCCAATCATAATTATTATTGTTGTACTCATCTTCAGGAACGCATGCTGATATGCCTGCAATATTAATATTTGGAACCTGAAAGATAGCCATCTATGCTTTTTTTAAATACTTCGACTCAACCAAATCATACAAATCTTGTACAGTTTTCGATTTTATCAACTCTTCGGCAGTTATTTCAACATCGTACTCAACATTAACATGAGCTAAAAAAATAAGGGCATTTATGGAGTCCCATGTAAATTTCTCTTCAAGCACATCGGCTGGCTCAAGCGTGTTTGGTTGTAAATCTTCAAACTCTTCTTCAATCTTTTTTATGAAATCGTTTATATTCATTGTTATTATATATTTTTGACAAAAATAATCTTTAATACCAATTATACTCCAAATTACAACAATAATTCTGGATCATGAGATTCCTTTCACCAGAAATAATTTGACAAAAAAAAGGCCACCTTCAGAAAAAGTGGCCTTACTAAATTACTAATAATTATATTATTGCAATGTAAATTTAACTGGCAAGTTATATGACACCCTTACTGGTTTACCACGCTGCATACCTGGTTTCCACTTTGGCATACTGTTAACCACTCTAACGGCTTCTTCATCACATCCACCACCAATACCCCTTAAAACTTTAACGTTGGAAATAACTCCATTTGGCTCAACAACAAAGTTAATAAAAACACGTCCTTGAATACCACTTTCTTTTGCTAAAGGTGGATATTTAATATTTTTTCCAAGATAACTCATGAGCTTTGCCATTCCACCCGGAAACTCAGGCATGGCTTCAACTACTGTGAAAATCTCAGCTTCATCAATTTCTTCGTCATCATCTTCTGGTGGAATATACTCTTCCATTTCAGTGTCATCATCTGCATCCACATCAATGTCAATGTCATCATCAACTTCAACATCATCCTCAACAATTGTAATTTTTGTAACTTGTTTAGGTGGTGGAGGTGGTGGAGGTTTTACTTTTTGCTCTGTAATTGGGATAATTTCTTCCTGAATATCATCAACCTCACGAGCTGATAAATCAACAGTTATTTTATCATAACTTTTGTACTCAAAAGCAGCAAAAACTACAACCAATGCTATTATCAAACCTATCTCGAAAAAGTAGCCTTTTTTTGATTCAAGGTCTGCTTTATCAGTTTTTCTAGCTTCCATTTTAATAATTTATTGATTAAAAATAATAATGCGCTAAATTAATAAAATCTATCAATTGATTTTATGTTTAGCAAATTTCTTTTTGTTATA
>JASFZK010000304.1:0-5012 GCA_045267845.1 Bacteroidota bacterium
AAAAGGCTAAATTATAATGTTTCATATTTTATTAACGATTTAGTTTCGCAGGTTGATTTTAACTATATAAACTATGGTTATCAGCCGTTTACTGGTGGTGGCGGACCAATTTACCTAAACCCTGGATTTAATGTGTTTTTCCAGATTGGCATGAACGACTTGATGGAAGATTATCGTTTGGTAGGAGGAGTTCGACTTAACCTTAACCTGATTAACAATGAATATATATTTAGTTATTCTGATTTGAAGAAAAGATTGGATAAGGAGGTTGTGCTACACAGAAATACGTTGGAAGGTAGTAATGGCTATTCAATTGTTAGAGTTCATTCGCACGAAGCATTTTATATATTAAAGTGGCCATTTAACGAAGCGCTTAGCATACGAGGAACGGGGATGTTTAGAAACGATATGTATGTTACTCTTGCCACCGACCAGGCTAATCTTGAGAAACCTACAATTTATAACAATTGGGCAGGTGTAAAAGGTGAATTGGTTTTTGATAATACACGTAATCTTGGAATAAATTTGTTATCGGGAACACGATATAAGATATTTGCTGAATATCATCAGCTAATTAATAGTGATGGCAATAACTTGATTGTATTGGGTTTTGATTTTAGAAATTATTATAGAATTCATAGGACATTTATTTGGGCAAATCGAATTGCTGGTAGTACATCACTTGGGACCGATAGACTCATTTATTATATGGGTGGTGTTGATAACTGGCTTTTTCCTAAATTTAATTTGAGCACCCCCATCGATTATAGTGAAAACTATGCTTACCAAACTCTTGCCACAAATATGAGGGGTTTTAATCAGAATATTAGAAATGGAAACAGTTTTGTTGTGATTAGCTCAGAACTTAGGTTTCCGGTGTTTCAATATTTTTCTAAAACGCCAATAAGCTCGGGGTTTTTACGAAGCTTCCAGGTAATAGGTTTTGGTGATATTGGAACTGCATGGACAGGTTCAAATCCTTACTCCCCTGAAAACTCATTGTTTACTAAATATGTTGATAGTGGTCCGATGCACATTTCGGTTGAGGTACAGAAAGAGCCTATTGTTGGAGGTTTTGGATTAGGGGCTCGCGCAACTCTAATGGGTTATTTTATACGTGGAGATATATCGTGGGGAGTTGATGATTACAGGGTTCGTAGTCCTATTTACTATTTATCGTTAAGTCTTGATTTTTAAACCGATGAAAATGACATTTACAGCCATCTTAATATTAATACTAATAGGCCTTATTGCAGGAGGGTTTAGCGGTCTTATTGGAATTGGAGGAGCAATTATTATTATCCCTGCATTAGTATATTTTTTAGGAATGGATCAATATTCGGCTCAGGGAACCAGTCTTGGCATAATGCTTCCTCCCATTGGCATACTTGCTGCATGGAGTTATTATAAGGAGGGAGCACTAAATTTTCAATATGCCATGATAATTGCCGCCGCGTTTATAGTTGGTGGATATATAGGATCTAAATTTGCATTAAACATTCCTGAAGCTATGTTGAGGAAAATTTTTGCAATCGTTCTTGCAGTTATTGCAGTCAAAATGTTTTTGAGTAAATAAGTTAATGATTTAATTGTGCTTGTATATAATGAAACAATGATACTTGGATTTGTTTGCTACCTGGAAAGGAAGCTGCTAATAGTTTCATATTTCACATCAATATCATGATAAAATTTAGCAGATAATTTTCATTATTATTAAATTTTAAGGAGTAATTATTTAATTATGTATGACAATTATCACATTTTATTTTTTAGTCTCTCACATACGTTTTTTTGTAGTTAAAACTATGCCAAAAATGAAAATAAATTATTTTTAGTTGTTTTTTATTTCTAACAACTTAGTTCCCTGCATTTTATTTTTTATCCACATACCCTGTTAATAAGTATTAATCCCCAAAACAACTATCTGTTGTATATTGCATCGCTTAAAGGAATACTCTTTCTTTCCCGTAAGTCGCTCACAAACAGTGATATAATTTAAACTAATTTAAACAGAGGTTTAACTGATGGAACATAATTTATACTTAAATTTTGAAGAGAAAACTAAGGAAAACAAAGCACAGCAAGAGATACAAAAGGAAGAGAAGAAAAGTTTTTACGACAAAGTTTTAGAGAAAAGAACACAATTGGAAACAACAGATACCGTCATTGAAAATATGGCACAGAATAAGATGAAATTGAGCGAAAAACCGGTGGAATTATTTTCAAAATCTAATACTACTAAACATTTTGGTCATGAAGAGGTATTTACTGCCGCAACAAAATATTTTCGGGGAGATACGCTAGCCGCAAATGTGTGGATGAATAAATATGCCTTGAAAGATAGTGCTGGTAAGTTTTATGAGCTAACACCTGATGATATGCACAGGAGATTGGCCAAAGAAATTGCTAGAATTGAAGAAAAATATACAAATCCCATGTCAGAGGACAAAATATATTCAGTTCTCAAAGATTTTAAATATATAATACCTGCGGGCAGCCCGATGGCTGGTGTTGGAAATGATAATCAAGTTTCATCACTTTCAAATTGTTTCGTTATTGGTAATGATGGTGATTCAGATTCCTATGGTGGTATTCTAAAAATTGATCAGGAGCAGGTTCAGTTGATGAAACGCAGGGGAGGAGTTGGTCATGATTTAACTCATATTCGTCCCAAAGGCAGTCCTGTAAAAAACACAGCATTATCGTCAACAGGAGTAGTGCCATTTATGGATAGGTATTCAAACTCCACACGTGAGGTAGCTCAAGATGGTAGAAGAGGTGCATTGATGTTGAGCATTGGGATTAAACATCCAGATGCTGAAGATTTTATCGATGCCAAAATGGAGCAAGGCAAAGTTACTGGAGCAAATATTTCCATTAAACTCGATGATGAGTTTATGAATGCCATTAAAAATGATAGTGCATATCAACAGCAATATCCTGTAAACTCTGATAATCCTAAATATAAAAAAGAAATAAACCCTCGTAATCTTTGGAACAAAATCGTACACAATGCATGGTCATCAGCTGAGCCCGGCATATTATTCTGGGATACGGTAATCAATGAATCAATACCTGATGTTTATGCTGATTATGGGTTTAAAACAGTATCAACCAATCCGTGTGGCGAAATACCTTTGTGTCCCTATGATAGCTGCAGACTGCTAGCCATAAACTTGTATAGCTACGTTGAAAAGCCATTTACTAAGGATGCCTATTTTAATGGGGATTTATTTACTGAGCACTCACATGTTGCTCATAGGATAATGGATGATATTATTGATTTGGAAGTTGAAAAGATTGATTTGATTCTTTCAAAAATTGATGCCGATCCTGAATCTCCTGAGATTAAGCAGGTTGAAAGAACACTTTGGGAGAAAATTCGTACCAAATCTATTCAAGGCAGAAGAACAGGAATTGGAATTACTGCTGAGGGAGATATGTTAGCAGCATTAGGTCTTAAGTATGGATCGGATGACGCTATTACTTTTTCAACAGAAGTACATAAGTTACTAGCCATTGAGGTTTATCGTTCATCGGTAGATTTAGCAGAAGAAAGAGGAGCATTTGAAGTATTTGATGCAACTCGCGAAATTGATAATCCGTTTATCCAACGTATTAAAAAGGATGCCCCCCATGTTTACGATAAAATGCTAAAAGTTGGTAGACGTAATATTTCTATGCTTACAATTGCTCCAACAGGTAGCATAAGTATCTGTACGCAAACGTCTTCAGGAATTGAGCCTGTATTTATGGTATCGTACAAACGTCGCCGAAAGGTTAATCCGAATGATAAGAATGTTAACGTAAGTTTTATTGATGATGTTGGAGATGCTTGGGAAGAATACAATGTATTTCATCCAAAATTTGAAACTTGGTTAGAAGTTAGTGGTCATAACATCGCAGATGTTAAAGCCAAAACTGATGAGGAATTAAATGAAATAGTCAAGAAGTCACCATATTATAATGCTACGTCTGCTGATATCAACTGGGTGAGCAAAGTTAAAATGCAAGGTGATATTCAGAAATGGGTTGATCATTCAATTAGCGTAACAGTTAATATACCTGAAAATGCAACAGAAGAGCTAGTTAGCGATATATATATGGCTGCTTGGGAAAGTGGATGTAAGGGCATGACAATTTATCGCGAAGGTTCACGTACAGGTGTATTAGTGAGTAATGAAAAGAAAAAAGAATTAGGTGATTTTACAGATTCGAAAGCCCCATCACGTGAAAAATCAATAGAAGCAGATATTATTCGTTTTCAAAATAATTATGAAAAATGGATAGCTGTAATTGGAAAAATAGACGACAAACCTTATGAAGTATTTACAGGTAAGGCCGAAGATTTTTATTTGCCTCCATACGTTGAAACAGGTTGGGTTACCAAAGTAAAGAAGAAAGGTGAACGTGCACGATACGACTTTGAATTTGAAGACAGGCAAGGTTATCGAATTGTACTACCAGCACTATCAAGGTCATTTGAACAGGAGTTTTGGAATTATGCCAAGCTTATTTCAGGTGTACTTCGTCATGGGATGCCATTAACATATGTAATTGCATTGATTTCGAATTTGACCTTTCCTGAGGATAATATTAATACTTGGAAAAATGGTGTGGTACGTGCGTTAAAACGTTATATCCCCGATGGAACTATTGCTGTAGATAAAGTTTGTCCTGAATGTAATGAAGAAACACTTGTTTACGAAGATGGGTGTCTTATCTGCAAGTCATGTGGTCATACAAAATGTGGATAATAAAATAGTATTTCTAAAATATTTAAAAGCTACCAAAATTTTGGTAGCTTTTTTATTTTGTACAATAATTTATCATATTCTGCTTAATTGAATTAAATTTGTGGTTTATAGTTGTTGAATTAATGAGAAATACTCTAGTCATAATTGTTCTACTTCTTGCAAAATTTGTAACTGCTTCGTTAATATTTGAGCCGAGGTATTTAACAGATACTATTCCTCCTCCTCCATATTTTCCTAGTGAAATATTAGGAGTAA